>JACQPN010000014.1 GCA_016207515.1 Euryarchaeota archaeon
TACTTCAGCCCGATGGATCGCCGGTACCGCGTATTCCTGGAATACTTCCCCCACCGCTCGACTGTGGCGAGTCTGCTCCGGTGGGGCGAAGCGTTCGGGGGATTTCACAACATGAAGATGGGGTTAACTTGACAGTCTCGGAACAGGGCACCGATACCCCTATATAGAAGCGCCCACTTACTCCGTTTTCACGGTGTTAATTTGAGCAAAGTCATCGGCATCGATCTCGGCACCACGTTCTCGGCAATGGCCTATCTCTCTGGCGGCAAGTCCGAGATAGTCCACAACGTAGAGGGCCAACGCACAACGCCCTCGGTCGTCGCTTTCACAAAAGACGGGGAACTCCTCGTCGGCGCCACGGCGCGTCGGCAGGCCATCGTCAATCCGGACCGCACCGTCATGTCGATCAAGCGCAAGATGGGCACCGACCACAAGGTCCGCATAGGCGACAAGGACTACACGCCGCCCCAGATCAGCGCCTACATCCTCCAAAAACTGAAAAAGGACGCAGAAGCGTTCCTCGGCGAACCCGTGACGAAAGCCGTCATCACCGTCCCAGCCTACTTCGACGACAATCAACGGCAGGCGACCAAGGACGCGGGCCGCATCGCCGGTCTCGAGGTCCTACGCATCATCAACGAACCCACCGCCGCTTCGCTTGCGTTCGGCGCCGACAAGAAGGGCGACGAGACCATCATGGTGTTCGACTTCGGCGGCGGCACGCTCGACGTCTCCATCCTCGAGATGGGCGAAGGTGTCTTCGATGTCAAATCCACGAGCGGGGACACGTTCCTCGGGGGCGACGACATCGACCTCCGGCTCATGGACTGGGTCACCAGCGAGTTCAAGAAATCGGCGGGGATCGACCTCACAAGCGACCGTACCGCCCAGCAGCGCCTCAAGGAGACCTGCGAGAAGGCGAAGATCGAGCTTTCGACCCTCAAATCGGTTAACATCAACATCCCCTACATAGCGCAGGGCAAAGACGGCCCGAAGCACATCGACCTGGAGCTTTCAAGATCCAAGTTCGAGTCCCTCATCGACGACATCCTCCAAAGGTGCGTGCCGCCCATGGAACGGGCGATCAAGGACGCGGGGATGTCATACTCCGACCTCGACCGCATCCTGTTCGTCGGCGGTTCGACGCGCATACCCGCCGTTGGGGAATTGATCAAACGCGTCACCGGGAAGGAGGCGGACCGGAGCGTCAACCCGGACGAGGCCGTCGCCTTGGGCGCGGCCATCCAAGGAGGCGTCATCACCGGCGAAGTGAAGGACCTCGTGCTACTCGACGTGACACCCCTGTCGCTCGGGATCGAGACCCTTGGCGGGGTGCTGACGAAACTCATCGACCGCAACACAACAATCCCCGTGAAAAAGAGCAAGGTCTTCAGCACCGCCGCCGACGGCCAGACGTCCGTGGAGATCCACGTCCTCCAAGGCGAGCGGCCGATGGCCGCGGGGAACAAGAGCCTTGGCCGGTTCCACCTTGACGGGCTACCGCCGGCGCCACGCGGAATGCCGCAGATAGAGGTCGCGTTCGACATCGACGTGAACGGCATCGTCCACGTGGCCGCCAAAGACCTCGGGACCGAGCGCTCCCAGAGCATCCGGATAACGGACACCGTGAAACTCTCGGAAAGCGAGATCAAGAGGATGGAGGACGAGGCCAAGCGCTTCGAGTCGGAGGACAAGAAACGGGTGGAAGAGGTCGAGGTGCGTAACCACGCGGACGCGCTCGTCTGGTCCACGGAGAAGACGCTTAAGGAGCTCGGAGACAAGGTGCCCGTCGATGTGAAGAAGAAGGTCGAGGACGCCGCGGCCGAGTTGAGAGCCGCCCTCCAGGGAACTGACGTTTCAGAGATAAAGACCAAGACGGACAGGCTATTGACGGTCTCGCAAGAGATCGGCGCGGCCATCTACCAAGAGGCCCAACGGGCCGAAGGCGCGGGCGCGCCCTCGGGGCCCGGATCCTCCCCAAGCGGCCACGCTCACGAAGAAACCTCCCACGCCGACCCAGGGAACGCGCGGGGAGGAGGCGAGGACGCGACCACGACGACCCGCACCAAGAAGGGCAAGGGCAAGAACTCCATCGACGTGGAGTATGAAGTGTCGGACAAGGAAGGCGGCAAGGGTTAATCGTCTCCTGCGGTTTGAGGCCCCGAAATGACGACGACGCGCGACTATTACGAGGTCCTCGGCGTCGCCAAAGGTGCTTCGCCCGATGAGCTGAAGAAGGCTTACCGAAAGCTTGTGCTCCAATGGCACCCTGACAGGAACAAAACGCCCGAAGCGGCCGACCGCTTCAAAGAGATCAGCGAGGCGTACGCGGTCCTTTCCGACGGCGAGAAAAGGCGCCTCTACGACCAGTACGGCCACGCCGGGATCGATGGCCGATTCTCCGAAGAGGACATCTTCCGAGGCGCCGACTTCAGTCCGTTCCAAGACATAGGCGTCGGTGACTTCGACCGCGTCTTTCGCATGTTCTTCGGTGGCTCACCATTCGGGTTCGACGACACTGAACGGGGAGCACGCCGCGGTCGCGACATAGAACTAGAAACGGACGTCAGGCTAGAAGAAGTGCTCAAGGGGACGGAGAAGAAGGTGACCATTGCGCGCGCCGAGAACTGCGACGACTGCCACGGCACCGGTGCGGAGAATGGGACGGCGTTACGCACCTGCACATCCTGCGGCGGGACCGGGGTGTTCCGTCGTGTGCAGAGGATGGGCTTCGCCCAGTTCGCGACCCAATCCGTCTGCGGCCAATGCCGCGGCCGGGGAAAGACCGTGGAGCGCGGATGCAAGACCTGCCGCGGCCGTGGAAGCGCCCGCCACGAGCGTGTGATCACGGCCAAGGTCCCGGCCGGTGTGGAGGACGGCATGGTGCTACGTATCCGCGGCGAAGGGGAGGCGGGAGAGCCTGGCGCCCCCGCAGGCGACGTCTTCGTGCATCTTAGGATCAGAGCGGACCCGCAGTTCCTACGGGATGGACGCGACCTACGCGTCGATGCGAGGATAACAGTTGCGCAGGCCGCCCTCGGGGACACGATCGAGGTCCGGACGTTGGACAGCGTCGAGAAGGTCACGTTCGCGCCCGGGACCCAACCCGGGGACGTTTTCCGCATATCCGGCGCAGGGTTGCCCTCGGTGAACGAAAGAGGCCGCGGCGACCTCTACGTGCGCTTCGAGGTCGAGGTCCCGAAACGCCTCTCCAAGGAGGCAAGGGCGCTTTTCGAGAAGCTGGCGGACCTCGACGGCGTGGAACGGCCCAAGAACGTTATCGACGGGCTCAAGGACAAAGTGAAACGAAAACTGTGAAGGGCACGCTCACGCGGGGCCAAGAGCCCGTGCCCCGTCAACTTCGCGCCCCATGCATGGTAGGAGAAGCGTGAGGGCCGCAATGGAGCGGCCCCCGCGACCGTCCTTCGATCACTCGACGTCGTCGCCGAGTTCAAGGCCGGAAATATTCGGTTCCGGGATGGGGCCGACGCCCATCTTCTCGCGGTCGGCCTGCATCTTGTCGAAGTACGTGTCGAGCGCCGCTTCGACGGTCTTGGAGATGTTGCTCTCCGTGAAGAGCTTCAAGGCGTGAAGCTTGATGTGCTGCCGGATCGGCAGCTTCACCTTGATGCTTTTCCTCTGCGAGAGATCCTTCTTCTCGTTGTAGAAGAGTCCCCAGTCCGGTGCACTTACGTCTTTTGTCTTCGTGTCTTCCATTGGTGTGTTCCCCCTAAAGGGTCGATCTCTCTACCGCTTTTTTCTCCACATCATCACTGATTGCGCCGCCACAAGTACGCCGAGAAACATGGTTGCATACATGAACACCGGCGAGCCCGTGGCGTCTTGTGACTTCAAAGTGACCGTCCGCGTGCTGAAGTGCGAAATCGAGATGAGCACCTGCGTCCCCGCCTCGCCGGCAAGGACGAAGTACTCGTTGCGACCGCCATCGTCGCCAGGATTCAGGACGTCCGCGTAGGAGTCGGCTTGTGCGGCCGCCTCCCCATCGACGAGGATCTCGGCCTGGCCTTGTGCCAGGGTGGGGATGGTCTCGGAATCGAGCGACACGATGATCGTCTTACCGGCATGCACCGCTGAGGAGGCCGTTATGTCGACGCGGTCCCTCGTCGCGGCCGTGACGATCTGGACGTCGTTGTAGTATGCGGCGGTCATCGACGTGGTGATCGAGCCCGATTCGCGGGATGCCGCACCGATGAGGCTTTGGGCCTTCGCCCCGGCGCGCTGTGACGCGGAGGCCGCGGAATCGCCGGCATTCTCCAGCACTGCGGCGAGCGAAGCCTTAGTCTGCACCACGACCTGGCCACCGACGCGACCGGCGGCGATCGCCTTGTTCATCAGGTCGCGTTGCTGGTCGGAGAGCTCGGTCTCTATCCCGGCGTGCGTCTTGAATATCAGTTGGGCGCCGTTCCCGAGCGTTGCGTGCACGAACCTGGACCGCTCGTCCGCCTTGATGTCCGAGCCGGTGGCCGCCCGTCCCTCGACATCGGTGACTATTATCGAACCGATGAACCCGTCGGGGCCGTCGAGCACCACCACGGAACTCGACGTCTGGGTCGCCACAATCTGGGGCGCGAGGCTGAAAGTGACCTCCGCTTCGTTTTTGGCGACGACCTTGATCCACGCTGCCGTCGTGTCGGCGATCTCCGACACGGTCTCACGGTTCTCAAGGACCAGCGTCGATACGCCTTCGGCGCCGCCCGATTGGAAGGCCGATGCGCCCATCTTGATCGAGGTGAATACCGAGGTCCCGGTCGACATGAGCGCATAATCACTCACGACCCCGTTCTCGATGAGGGCGCGTAGACGCACGTAGCTCCCGATGGCGCTTCCATCGTAGAATTGCCGGAAAGTGCCGAACGCGTCGACACGCGAGGCGCCCCGGGCGTCGCTTTCGAGCTTGCTTGAGATCTCCACGAGGTGCTTCGTGTCGGCCTCTACCGTGTTCACGACGACGCGGACCTCCCCGGAGGCGCTTGATTCGACAGAGTACGCCGCGAAGTCCTTCTTGGCCAGCACCTCCGCGAGCGTCGTGTATGCGACGGCGGCGACGCCGTCGACGGTCACTGCGATGTCGGATCTCGACCTCATTGCAAGGGCGGAGGCCCGCCCGTCGAAGATGAACGAGGTGGCGCCATTGACGCCACGGTAAGAGACATCATAGGTGCCCGCGGCCTGCGCCTGCGCTTGGATCGCCACACCTTGGAAGAACGAGACCCCGCTCGTCGTGCGCCCGTTCACGTCGACGCCCGCGACGACCTGCGCCCCGATCTCTGCGGAGGAGACGGCGGCACTTTCCGCGCTCTCGCTCGCCTGCGAGCGGGACTCGGTGGATGATCGCATTATGAGTTCGTAGCCTGGTCGTAGGGTCGCCACAAGTCGACCCTTGGAATCTGCGACGACGGCACCCACGTCGGGCGCTCTTGCGTCTTGGCGGGCGACGACGACGGTGCCCACGTAGCCGTTGGGGCCTTTCAACATGAAGGCGCCGTCCTGTCCGCCGGAGACCGAGACACCGGGGCCGAGTTCGACCGTCGCGACGGCTTCACCTTTGGCCTGGATGATCGTGGTGCCGATGGCGTCATCGGTCATCACGACGGCCGAATCCTGGCCTTCGAGGCGGAGGCTCTTTCCGGACGAGTCCGAAACACTCCATCGTTCGGGCCGGCCTTGCGAGCCCTCCACGCGGATGCTGTTCACGTATTGGACCTTCGTCTCGAGTTGGACCACGTCCCTGATCTCGCCCGCGTCGGCCTCGATCCGGGCGGAGGTGAAACGCCCGATGGCCTTGCCGGCGGAACTCAAGGTGTACAGACCGTTCACGGCCGAGTCCAAGGCCACGCGGGCCTCGGCTCGTGCCTGGGACTCGGAGCGCGATTTCTCGGTCGCGGCATGTGATTTGATTATCGAAATGCGGTGTTCGCCTACTTCCTTGAAATCCGGTGTGGAGACGATGACCAGCGTCCTCCCTTCCGCCTTTGCGGAGTAATACATGGGCTCGCCGGCGGAGAGCCTCGCGGCCACCGTTTCCGGGGAGGAGGCGCGTTGCACAAGTTGACCGTCGACGTAGACGGAGAAACCGTCCGCATCGTCGACCGCAAGGGTCTCGTACGCGATGTCGTAGGCGACGATCGCCCCGCCTTCTACCCGGGACAGCACGCTGGAGTAGACCCCGTCGCCGCCCACGGTGGCCGTGGTCGCGACCTTGCCGTAGTACTGGATCGTCGAGACTGCGGTCGCGCCGGCCGAATGCTCCGAGATGATCTCGGCCTTCAGGCCACCGGAACTTAGCATCCCGATGAGTGCGTCGTTGAAGAGCGCGTCATGGACGTATGAAGGGTTTGCGCGAAACACGGAGACGCTTCCACGCTCAAGATGCGCCGTCACGCGGGAATCGGAGTCCGCGGTGAGGAAACTCCCCGCCGAGGCCTTGCCGTCCGTCCCAAGGACGACCAGCCCACCGATGGGTCGCCCGGCCGGCGTGTAGAGCGGGAAGGAGTGGCCGGTGGAGCTTGCCGTCTTGACGCTTGAACCGAGACGGTATTCGACATCCGTCGCCTCGACCGCGTATACGGAGAGCAAGGAGACGATGTTGTCTTGGATGGAGATGACGGCGTTCTCGCCACGAAGGATGAGCTGCGAGCTACCGACACCGACCATCTTGTCGGTCTGGACGAAACCATGTACCTTGACGTAACCGAACACTTCTATCCCAAGTGCGTCGTTCGAATATGATTCGATGATGCCTTCGGCCTCGTTCACGACGGCGTTGAGGTTTGCACCACGCGCCTTCCCCGCGGCGTCGACCGATATCGCGCCGACGCTTCTAGTCGTGGATTCGGCGCCGGCGAGGCCTACGAGTGAGCTCGAAAGGAGCAGGGCAAGGGCGACGAGCGGCACGACGCGGGACTTTTTCGACGACATGGGTCACACCTCGCTCGTGGAAGCGGGGACGGTTCCGTCCCGCGTCCTCGGCGGATACAACCGTTCTGTCGCGGGTTTGGATATAGTCCCAAGAGAAGTGCGAACCTCCGAAACCCACAAACGGGCCTTTTTCCCCGGGGTTCATGGTCACATGTGACCCGTAACTGCGCATGGGAGTGGACCCTTTTCCGTCCGGGCTTCGCGGAATCCCCGAACGTTGACGCTTGGCACCCTCAGACGGGAAGCGTCAGCCATCCTGCCACCGCACCTTGGAATGCGAACGCCAGGATCGCGATGTACGGGACGAACAACACGTCGGCAGGATCGCGTCCACCTTGTTTTCGGGCCATGTGATGTGTTGGGCCCGCCGGGTTTATGCCCCTCGCGTGGAGAGCATTGTGACCAGGGGACCCGGGGCCCTATTCGCCGTCCGAGCGGTCTTGGTCGCGACGAATCCGCCAACCTGGCGGCCCTTCAGGAAACGGAGGACGCCTTTCTCTTACGGTGGCGGTCAAGCGTTCATGTCCGTGAAGACCTTTTCACGGCGGAGGCCCCGTCCGTCGAAGCGATGCTGTGGCCAATTCTGGTAGACCACCATCTGGCGGGCCAAGTAGTCCATGCACAATTCCAGGTAGCCATCGAATTCGGGAATGGCCACGATCCGAGGCTCACGCGGCCTCTCCTCCCATCTTACCAACCAACCACCACATCGGGATGGTCCTTTGGAAATAAAAGAGATTCGTCGCTGCAGGCCGCTTTTTTTCGTGACGCCCTATTCTCTCCGAAATTGCTTATAAGGCGCAGGCGATAGCTCCCCGATGGCTGCGGCCGCCTTGTCCGACTTTCTGTCACTGAAGGTCAGGTCCGTTCTCCTCCTTCTTGCAATAGTCGCCGCGTCGTCTCTAACGCTTGCCTACGCGGACAAGGGCTACGACCCGAAGTGGGGCGTCGGCATGGAGAACGAGATCATGGCACTTGCGACGGCTCCCGACGGGAGCTTGATGGTGACGACGCTTTTTGCCGAGAACGTGACGACCGTGAGGGCGTTTTCCGGGACGGGACTTCTGACTTGGCAGTCGGAGCTCGACGGCGATTACCCGTCGGTGGCCGTCTCGGCGACGCGTGTGGTACTCGCCTCCGAGTCCCCGCTTCCGCGTCTTGTTGTCCTTTCCGCCCGGGACGGCAGCAATCTCACCGTCTTCAACCTGTCAAGCGCGCCCTCTGCCGTGGCGATCGATGGGCCGGACGTGTACGTCGCGACCCAGAGCTCGTCCGGCTTGAACGTCGAGGGCCGGCCAACGGTGTCGCGCGTACAGGACGAGCGCCTCCTTCCGGTGTTGGAATTGAGCGATCTCGCTTCGACCTTGGACGCAAAGAACGGCACCGTCGCCGCCGGGACGCGCGATTCGAAGATCGCCATCAGGACCGCGCAAGGGACCGTCTTCTACATGGACGTCAAACGACCCCCGGTCTCGACGGCCTTGTCCGCCACGGGCCGCTACCTTGCCGTCGGCTGTCTCCAGACGGGCCAAGATGACCGGCCCTTGGGCTCCGGAACGGATGGCACGCCGCAAAGGAACCTCGGCAACATCTATCTATTCGACCTTCTCCAGGCGAACCCTTCGGTGCCCTTTTGGAACAACGAATCGGAGGACGGGATAGGATGGGTCGGAATATCGGCCAACGGAGAACGGGTCGCGGCCCTCGGCGAGCGCCCGTCGTCTTTCGTCATACATTACCTTGGGCGCGACCAGGGGGGAAGCCCCTTGTGGACGCACGACGCAGATGCCGTCGTCGCGCGCGATGCCGTGACGATCTCGCCCGATGGGACGCGCGTCACGTACGCGACGCTCACGGGCGATATCAGGATCCTCAAAGGCGACGAAGGCAAGGACGTGGGCACGTACAAGGCGTCGGGCGGGACCATCGTCAAGTCCGTTTCGCCCGACGGGTTCGCGGCCGTCACGCGTCAGACTCCGCGCGCCGCCTACAGCATCCTTTCCGCCTGGAGCTACGAGGGCGAACCCGTCATCCTCACGAGCGGTGTCGCGATCCCGATCGTCGCGACCTTCGAACTCGCTGCCGGCGCCGCCGTCATAGTGTTCCTGGTGCGACGGATGGATTGATCAGAACACCGGTTCGTAGACCACGAACTGGCTTCTGAGGCGCCAGCCGTTGCCCGTGTCCTGGACGACCGTGACACCTTGTGCGGCCGCGTCTCCCGGCTCCCTGTCCTCGATCTCCAAGCGCCAGGTTCCAAGTCCTCGCGTCCCGGTGTATTTCGTCGCAAGATTGGATTCGGCTTCGGAGCGCGACCCGGCCGACTCGCTAGTCGATGCAGGAATGACATTGACCTCCGGGAAGATTATCTGGATCGTCCCCTGCGAGTTCACCTGTTCGTTCGTCATGGCCCCGTCCGGGCTCGTGACTTTCAGGCGGAACTGATCGTTCGGGTTGTCCGGGTCGGCAGCGTTCAACGGCTCATCGCTCCATTCGAGGATGAAAACCGCACGGGAGAGGTTCTTGACCGTAACTGGAACGGAGACCTGGGACGTCGCTCGGGCATCGGTTCGGCCTTCCTGAACGGGTCCGTCGATCGCGCGCGTGGCCCATGTCACCGGGAAGCTCCCCGTCTGCGGCGGGCTTTCCGTGACGTACGTGTAGCCCATGCCCGCGACGAGGAGGATAGCGCCTACGACGGCGATCAACGAATCGGTGCCCACGATCATGAATCGCTGGTCCCTCATATCTCGCTTGCCGTGAAATGTTCCCAACCCTTCCCCGAGATCGTCGATGAACGACCGTCGACGACGAGCTTGTTGCGACCCCGCGCCTCGGCCTTGCCGATGGCCGTCGACGCGCCTCCAGCGGCGCCGACCGGATAGTGCACGCCCTCGGTGACGATGTCGGACGTGAAGACCGAGAGCCGGGCGTCCGTTGGCAGCGCCGCACAGTCGTTGTCGAACGCCAAGAGGTTGCGCCGCACGGTGAAACGTCGTGTGATGAGGTCCACGGCCCGTCGCTGGCCGAGAGAAGAAAGCCTCAAGGCGCCCCCTACGCGCCCACGGGTCGGGCGGCGCGTTCCTCGTGGACGGATGCCAAGGCCCCCGTCGGGCAGACCCTGACGCAAAGGTCGCACTCGGTGCAATGGCGCAAGACTTCCACATCCGCCCGCCATAACGTGATGGCGGCTATGGGACACGCACCCACGCAACCGCCGCAATCCGTGCACAAGGGCCTTACAAAGTGGGGCACGCGAGATGGATCGTCGATCCCGCATAAAGGAGTGCCACCCTAAGGACGCGCGTTTGACGTCTGGGCCTGCCTTGTTCGCCAGCACCCGGCCGTACCTTTGCCGGCGCTGAAATACCTGACGACCATTCTCCAAGGTCCACGCGTCGTTCACTTCAGAGAAAAGCATTTTAGAAGTATCGCGCTCCCTTCCATGTGGCCCGCAGGAATCCTTCGAGGGACAAACGCCAACGTCGCGCCCAACTTTGGGCGAGGGTCCTCGCCATACTCATGGTAGGCATTCTCCTCCTGTCGACCCTCTACATCCTGTTCCAGAACTTGGCCGTTCCGGCTTCTTGAACGACCTCAGGAAATCTCGGCGCCGCTGTGGACCTCGTAGATGGGGTCATTGTACTCGACGAAGGTCGCCTTCGCCGTCGAAGGGATCTGGAACACGGCGACGCCCGCCCGCGTCACGCCCTTCCCCAGGAACTCGGGAAAGACGCCGCCCGGCGTGTTATCGGTCGTCCGCTCGTCATACGGGAACGGGAGGTCGTCCGCTTTCAAAGTGAGGCTCCTCGGCGACGCGTAGATCTCCTCCGCGCCCACGTTACGAAACAGGATGGTGACCGCGACGAACACGTACCCTTTCCGCGGATTCTGCCATTCACGCCAATGGTCCTGGAGCTTCTCGAACGTCTCGACCTTCCCAAGCACGACGTCGAGCTTGTAAGGCGGGAGTTCTGGAGTCGTACCGAAGACGTTGATGGACGAGAGGCCCGAGATGCAGCCGCTCGTGGCGGCGACAAGGAAGAGGACCACGACGACCCCGGCTCCGGATCTCATCGCACGACGATGGCACGGTCTGGAAATAAGGCTTCTTGGTGAGTTGATAAAGGAAAAGGGGGGCGAGAAGGCCCCCCGTTTGTGGACTGGACCAGTCGCTTCCGACGCCTACCGGATCACGCCTTCTTCAACCGACCGAGGATCGGCTCATAAAGAAGGCCCTTGTCGAGCAGGCTGTTAATGGCCTCTTCGACCTGTTCCTCGGACAGGCCCTTCACCGATGACTTCTCGATGAGTCCCTCCCAAGGCGCTCCGTTACGGCCCTCCTCGAGGTCAGCGACGATGCCAAGGACCACGTCCTCGTGCGCAGGATCCACCGCCGGCGTCTTGGCCGCACCCTTTGATGCTGCGGTCGGAGCGCTCCCCGCGACAGGTGGCGCCACAGGTGATGGCGCCGACTCCGCGACGGTGGCTGCCGACGCGATGGGGCGCGGCTTCGCCGAAGGCGGGCGCCCAGCGAGTTCCGGCACGAGACCGGAAAGCGAATCCTGGAGCATCGCCTCGTAACGGTCAAGCTCCAGCTTTCCGTACCTCTCAAGACCCATGATCACGCCTTCGGATATCTCACGCGTGTACCCGAGTGCCACCAACTCGTCGACCGATGGCTTCTCCATGGCCGCCGCCTCGCGTAGCGCCTCAAGCCGCTCGGCGAGCGATTTAGCCGTCGTGAGGACCCAGTGATCCCGCTCTTCCTTCGTGACGACACGGACGAATTCCGGCCTCACCGACGCGTACACGGCTCCCCCGTCCGGAGTGTAAGTACGGCTCTTGCCGACCACGGCCACGATGGCCGGCGCCTTGATCTCCGCCAACGCCTGCGCCGCTTGCGGCTGGTACTGGCCGGCGTAGACGGTGAACACGCCCGTGGGGTCGGAGATGCGCGCCCGCCAGACGTCGCCCTCCTTGCCGACGTTCTCCGTCGACGTGAGAACGCCGACGAGGAAAAGTCGATTCACCTTGGCACCCGTTGGGGTGATGACGAACGATGGGGCCCGCTCCTCGCCAGTGCTGTACTCGTGCCGAGAGTCGTTGTACTCACCGGCGAAGACGCGCCACGCCAATTCGCGCTGCATCGCCATGATCACGCCACCTCCAACCGTGAAAGGATGGAACGTGCCTCGTCGGCAAGCGACGCCGAGACTATCGAAAGCGGCTCGGCGCCCGTGGCGATCAACATCAACCCGAACTCGTCGGATGTGACGTTGCCGGTGACCCGAAGAGGCTTGGCAGCCAACTTCGCGATCATCTCCGTCTGGATGACGTCGGGGCTCATCGCATCACGAGCCATCTGCTGGCACTCGTCAAGAGTGCGTCCGATGAGCTTCTCCGTGAGCGGACGGCCGATGAACGCCGTTAGGACGCCGGTGCCGTCGTCGAGCACGCCCTTGACGCGTAGGTCCGGGACGCCATCGACTTTGCCATGCACGCGGCACTCCCGCTTCTGGAGCACGCGATTGCACTGGCCGCAACGGAAAACGAGTCCGGAGCCCTGCTTGATCTCAAGCAGCGTGCCCTCGACCGCGACGCCTGTTGCGCCGCCGACGCGTGCGATCTCGCCGATGCTCCTCGTCGGTTCCTTGGCAAGGACGTCGATTCCCGGGAGCACTATCTGTTCCAGGACCTCGATCCCGCTGCCATCATTGACGTTGAGGTTCGGAGCTCCCCGCCAGGATTTGACGTAGGCGCCGCGCACACGTATGACGTCGTTGTCCTTGAACTGGACCGCGCCCCATACCGTGAAGGGGACACGACCCGTCTCATCCACCAAGACGCCGGAGGTGATGCCCTTCGTGCCTTCCTTGGATTCGACCGTCTTCTGGAAAAGTCCCATCACGCGCCCGATTATCGACACGTTGTTCAGTCCGCTCTCGAGCTGCTCTACCTTGCGCTCCGTCGGGGGACGGACGCGTTCCGGCGGCGTGATCGTCTCATCGCTTGGGGCGATCGTTGTCCTGTCCCCGAGGTTGATCTGCGGGGCTTCCTGCCAAACGGTCGCGTACGCGTTGAGGACCTTCACGACCGCGCCCTTTTCCAACTGGAAATCGCGCCAGGCCGTGTACGGGAGCACCCGCGTCTCGTCGCCCAAGAGGCCATAGAATATCGCGCGCTTCTCGCCCGCGACCGTGACCTCCTTGGGATTCACGGTGAGGATCTTCACCAAGAGGTGGACGCTGTTCTCTGGTCCTGTCAAGGAATCGAGGGTCCGCCGGACGCCATAGGCGCCGCCCCCGTGGTTCCTGATGATCTCACGTTTCGCTTGCTGGAGGGGAATGCCGAATTCCATGAACCTTTCCAGCTCGGTCGCAATCTCTGTCTCTTGGGGTTTGTCTTCAAGCGCCCTGATTATTTCCCTTACGTGGGGCGCGAGTTCTTCTTGGGTTCGCATAGATACCCGTCCCGGTCACGTATCGACGCGGTATTATATCTGCAGGGGAGAGGGGTGGCTGAAACTGGTGCGTCCAGTAGAAGGAAAGGGGTCGAAAAGCCCGCGAGGCGCGATAACGATGTATGTATAAGTACGTACGTGGCAGAGCGGCCGATTTTTATTGCGTGGCGCCGAATATTTTCGGCGACCCCCCCGACTTCGGTATTTAAGGAAACGGCGGCGTCCCTGATTCCGTGGAAGAAATGGATTCCCTACTCTGCAAAACAGAATCCCTCTGCGCGGAATGTGTCCATAACGTGGACGGCGCCTGCGCTCTCGAAACTGCGCTCGACGCATTCATGATGCAAGCCGTGCCGGAGATCGAGTCCACTTCCATCGCCACCCTCGCGGTCGCGTGATCAAGATGAACAGTGCATCCCAATAGTGTGCATCCAAGGCGCGCCGACAGTACGAGTCGGCGCATCCCTATCAAAGCCCGCCCCACGTGTGTGTGCCCGGGGCGGGCTTCCCTCCTTTCCTTATTAGGATGGGCCCGACCGGAGTTTCGTGGACTCACTGCGTTCGTCCACTCCAAATCCGGCCGGCTACGCGGACTTCGTCCGCTCGCCCTCGGCCTCCGGCCTCGGGTCCCATGAAGCGGACTCGCTACTACTCGTCCTTTCATGGGCCCGACCGGATTCGAACCGGTGATCTCCGCCATGTCAAGGCGACGTCATAACCAGCTAGACCACGGGCCCGAACGAGCGCCCCTCAGGGCGCGAGTGAGGCGCCGCGCAACGAGCGCGAGCGAGTTGCGCGAGCGCCCGAGGATTCGCAGGGCGAATCCGAGAAGAGAGCCAAACGCAACGACCTCGGCGTAAGTTCGGTCCTAGCCGGCGCCACCCAATCCTTGTTTTCGTATAAAAAGGTGGGCGCGGCGCTTGGCGGGAAGGTACTCCGAATTGCTTCGCAATTCCTCGATTTCGAGGACTCACTTCCTTCGTCCTCTCATCCGCGGCTTGGAAGAGACTGTTTGGGACCCAACCCGCGGAACGTGGGGAGGGGGATTTGAACCCCCGAGCGCAGAGCGCACAGGATTAGCAATCCTGCGCCCTACCAAGCTAGGCGATCCCCACAAGATGTGGTCGGTCGGGCGCGGGGCTAGCGCGCCTGACAACGCGGACTGGTGCCTGAAAGTAAGCCCAATATTTAAGTAGTGTTCATCGTGGGAATGCGCACGCTTTCCAATCGGCATATATCGGATGAGAATGGGTCTCCTCCCGTGGCTTCGGCACGCAACTCCATTTCCCGGCGGACGGCGGCAATGTACGGAGCGACGTGCGGTTTCGCGGGATGGGTGCTGTTTCTCGTCGGCCACGCGATGCTGATCGTGCCGATCTGGAAACCGGAGGCGCTCTACGGCGGCGCCTATGGGATCGCGGGCGGCGCCTTCCTGAGCCTCGTCTATCGCGACGTCCGGGCGGACATGATCTTCACGGGGATCGTCCGCGGCGCCGTCTTCGGCTTCATCGTCGGTCTCATGGTCCTTCCGTTCCTCGCCGTACAAACGCTCTCCGGAGGTAATCTGGTCTCGGCCGGGATGCCGGCGTTCGTGGCCGTCTTCGCCGCTGTCGGGACGATCGGCTTCACTTCCGCCATCCTCGTCTTTTCGGGCGAGAAGGAGATTGTCACGATGGCGCTCCTTCGGAACGCTTTCATCTTCGGCATCGCGGGCCTGTTCGTGAGCCTTTTCGCGACCGGGGTGGCGACCGACCGCGCCGCCGTCGGCGAGCGCGCGCTTGGCCTCTCGATCGCTTTGAGCTTGATCTTCATGGCCTGCGGTCTTGCGCTGGAAGTGCTTCTTGGACGAAGCGAACGCGGCGCGGTCATGGCGGCAAAAGGCGGTTGATGGCCCTCGCCATCCTCACGTCGCGTTCCGTGATGCCGCCCATGTCGTGGCTCCATAGTTTCAATGTCACGATGTTCCAATGGATCGCGAAGTCAGGGTGGTGCTGCTTCTCTTCGGCAAGCTTTGCGATCTTGTTCACGTTCCGCATTGCTTGAAGGAAATTACGGTGCTCCAGGCGCCTCACGAGCGCCCTTCCCTTCTTTTTCCATTCCGGCAGACGGCGCAGTTCGCGTCGGATCCTCGAATCGGCCAATAATGTCATGTTCTCACGCGTCCTTGCATCGGATGCGGCCGCATAAGGCTCTTTTCGGTAGAGCGGCCGTGTCTCTTATAGTCGCGACCGCCATCCATGCGCGTGGCCAGCGACCCTGAAACGAGTGCTGTGGACCGGTTCTCACGCGATGTGGAGCGGGCCTTCAAGGGCGCCGCCGAAACCGTGGACCAGATCGAGTTCGACCCCCATTGGTTCCGCCGCGCCTTCCACGCCTTCGGCTCCATCACCGTGCTATATTTTCTCCTTCCCGACACGCCTTTCCTCGTCGCCGTGAAACAGTACCTTCCGGGAGTGATACTCATGGTGGCGGCCGGTCTCGAGGCTTACCGGGCCAATGGGGCAGTCCACGACGAGGATCTTTTCGCGCTACGTGATTACGAACGGCGTCGCGTGGGAAGCTACCTGTACTTCACCATGTCGATGGTCATCCTTGTCTATGCGTTTCCGCAATGGATCGCCGTTCCGTGCATCCTCATCGGGTCCTTCGTGGACCCGATAATGGGCGAGGTTAAGCGCGCCAACAGGGATTGGCGCGTCGCCGGGCTTGTGGGCCTTGTCGTTGCGGGCTCGATTTGTTGGCTTTCTGGATATCATCCCCTCTTGAGTCTTCTTGTCGGCGCGGCCGCCGTTTCGGGCGAGGGGCACCGGACTGAATTCCTCGACGACGACCTCCTCGTGCCGATGATCCCTGCGTTCCTGCTCCTTGTCCTGGCTTCCCTAGGTGTCTTGACGGCAGCTGATCTCACGCACCCGGACGTCATCTTCCCCACGCGCTTGGAGGTGCCGTCCTGGATCCCGTAGAGAACTCGCCAGTGAAGGTGGCGCTCGCCTCGCCGGAAGTCCGCAAGATCCTTCGCCGAAAGGTCCGTATGGAACTGTATCTCGCACCGCTTCTCGTCTTCGTCCCCGCAACGGTCGCTTGGATCCTTTTCGACATGGGGCTACACGGCGCGGGGGCCCGATACCTTGGATTGGGGATACTCGTGGCGGGGATCAACCTGACTTTCAGCGCTCTGATGATCCGGTCCGCGCGCCTGTTTCTCAAACGAACGGCCGAGTGACGTCGTGAGCCTCGGGCATGAGTCGCTTGACCGTCTTTCCCGCGAAAACCTATTTAGGCGGGGGGCGGCTCCCTTTCCACCCGGTGACGCCCCATGGACAACTTCGAGTACGCCCACTCGCGCAAGGACATCGTCTGGATGAGCCAGAATAACAACAACATCCCGACCACACCTCGCATCAAGAACGCGATAATCAAGGCGCTCGAGGACGGCGAACACAATTTGTACCCTCAGAAGAAGGGATTCGCGGACCTGCCGCAACTCGTCCTCAAGGATCTTGGACTGAGGCCTGATTCCTTCGACGCCTCCATGACGAACGGAGGGATCGAAGCGCTCTACGGAATGAACAGGGCGCTCTTGAAGCCGGGCGATGAGGTCATCTGCAGCGACCCGAGCTTCATGCCGATACACGACCAGATCCGCCTCGCCGGTGCAACACCCGTCGAACTCCCGATCTACGAGGCGCCTTGGAGATTGACGCCCGAGCGAATCAAGGCCGCCATCACGCCGAAAACACGGATGATACTACTTATTGACCCCCTCAACCCGCTCGGGACAAGCTACGCAAAAAGCGAGGTGCGCGAGATTGCGGAGATCGCCCGCGCCAACGATCTGTGGCTTGTGGACGACGTGACCTACCGCGACTTCGCGTACAGGCACACCTTGTCCACCGACTTCTACGCGGAGAAGACGATCCTCATTTACAGTTTCAGCAAATCCTGCGGCCTCGCTGGCCTCCGGATAGGCGCCCTTGTCGCCCCTCCGGACGCGATGAAGACGATCAAACCCTACGACACGAACGTCCTGGGCGCAAACATACTCTCCCAGGTGGCTGCGAAGGCGGCCCTTGAGACGAAGGACAAATGGCTCGACAAGGTCTTGAAAGTCGCCCGCGATAACCAGAAGATCATCAAAGAGTGCGTGCAAGATGTCAAGGGCGCCACTCTTCCCGTATACCCTTCCAATGCGAACCTCTTCTGCATCGACATCTCAGGCACCGGAGCGGAACCTGACAAGGTAGAGGAGAAACTCCTCCACGAGTACCAAGTGTTCGTCCGAAGCGGGAATTACGTGTCGAAGAAGTTCGGGCCGAAGTTTGTTCGTGTGAGCTTCACGGTGCCGACGGCGCAGTGCAAGAGGTTCGCGAGGGCGTTTCCGAAGGTCGTCGACGAACTGCGTCGCTAGCCGCGCCCCCGTTCGACGAATATTGATTATGACGGGCCTTTCCAGCTGAAGCGGCAAATCTATAAATATCATCGACAACACATAACTGTCATAGATGCCCAAACCCAAGCTCACCTCCATCCAGATTCCACCCGCCACCCGTGACCGCCTGAAACGGTTCGGCCTCAAAGGGCAAAACTACAAGGACATCCTCGAGGCGCTAATGGACCGCGTGGAATACGAAGAATTCATGGAAGAGCACTACCGGCGGCTAAAGGACCGGGAGAAGTTCGTGCCGCTGGATGAAGTCTGATGGCGTACCGTATCTTGATCGGCCCAAAGGCGATGCGGGAACTGGAGTACTTGCCCTCTGACGTAGCGGCTCGGATCAAGGCGGCCCTTCGCACATTGGAGGAGGACCCGTTTACGCCGAGACCGAAAGCTGATATCAGGAGACTTCATGGAACAGCGGGACGGGCGCCAGCGTACCGGCTTCGGGTCGGTGACTACCGCGTGCAATACGCGGTTGAGAGCAAGACCGTGCTCGTCACCCGGGTCTTCGCGCGAGGCGAAGGCTACGAAATCTGAGCCGGCACCGGCCCAAGCGGCCGACCGTTAATCGCCCGCTGGGCCACGCCTTCTTATGAAGGCGTCGGCCCCGTGTAATTCAACACATACATCCCGGTCCCCCGCTCCGTCACCCACAACCTTCCCTGCGCGTCCCACCTCGATTGGTAAACGTTCGGCATGAATCCTTCCTTATCGAAGTTCGGTTTCTTCCACCAGATGGGTCCTGCGTACGGATGCTCGGGATCGCCGTGTGGGATGTAGTATCCGAGGGCCCTTGGCATCGTGGGGTCGCTGATGTCCAAGACCCAGACGCCCGCGTGGTAATGGCTCACGGCCAGCAGTTTTCGTCCGAAATCGACGTCTGTGATGTGTGGACTCGTGAGGAATTGGCCGGGGATGATCACGTTCCCCGGTAACGTCCAGACGCCCACCTGAATGATCTTCGACGGATCGGTCACGTCGTAGGCGCGGATCATACCGCTACCGCTTCTCAAGACCTGGATCTCCGGGGCACTCCATGCGATGACCTTCCCGTCCGGACGTGCCGTCGGTTCCGGCGCGAACCAATGCATGTTGCTCACCTCGCTCGGAGCGGGATCCTTATTGACCGCGAGTTCCATCGGCGCAAGCGGGTTGGACACGTCCACAGTGATCGCCCCGCCCTCCCAGTGGGACACGTAGAGGACCTCCTTTCCCGTAACGGGATGCTTCGCGACGTAAGCGTCGTGCGGGAAACTCCGCTTCTGATCGGCGGTCGAATCCGCGTGATGGTACTCCGCGACCTTCACGAGGCTCGCACCGCCCGAATCCTCGACGAACCGGGCGATCCCCACGTAGTTCCCCACCGGCGGGTTCGACGCGGGGATGCCGGGCTGGTATGTGGGTTGCGCCACGTAGAACACATAGATGTCGCTTCCGTACTGCTGGATGTGCATGTTGTGGCTGCCGACGATCTCCACCGGCAGTCCGCTCACGTATTGTGGGCTCATCCTGTCAGAGACATCGACGATCTGGAGACATATCGTGCAATCCTTCCCGCCTTCCACATCCCCGAATTGGGTGGCGTTCGGTTGGCGCTGCACGTTCATGACCGCGTACTTTCCGCCGGGAAACACGCGGACCTCTTGGACGCTGTTCCCTTGGATCGTGTAACGGCCGAGGGGCCTGAGATGCAACGGGTCAGAGATATCGACGATGACAAACCCGCCTGTGGAGTCGCCATCGATGGCGACGAAGGCGAGTTTTTCGTCATTGTCCTCGTAGAAGACGAAGTTCGCAAACCCGTTCACGCCGAGTTCGACGCCGAGGGAGTTGTATGAAACGAACTCGATGTTGAAAGCCCCCGTGTGAAACGCCGGATCGCGGTGATCATGGAGGAGGTCGATGGGTTCGCCGATCGCCTTGGCGATCGCCTGATAGTCGATGGTCCCGGTCACGGCATCGACGAACGCGTCTGCTTCGGTACGGGGTTGCGCCGTCTCGTTGCCGTCTCCACCCTCTTGCGGTTGGACGCAACCGGCGATGACGACGATGAGGAGTGGTAGGAAGACCTCGCCTCGCCCGGATGCCATTATGCTCAAGATGGTGAGGCGGTAGAAAACCCTTGTTGCGCGTGCCCACCGCGAAACAACGGAAACTGAGGTCTATCCCACGGGGCTCGCCGCGTCGGGCTCCTCGACGACGATGAGGACCGTGTACTTGCCGGCGCCTACCGCGACAAGCGAGACCGTCCACGCGCCCTCGGCGAGGACCGTGGTCGAGAAACTGTCGACCGTGTCTGCCGTGTATAGCCTGTTTCGCTCGACCTTCGACGGGCTTGCAAGCGTCAAGTTCACGTACTGTGGTGGCACGGGAGGCGGCGTCGGCGTCGTCGGAGCGTCGTTGTCGAAACCGATGTCGACCGTCATCCGAAGCACGCGCGCTCCAGCGGCGATCTCGAACGTCCGTGAATCGCGTACGCCGGCATCGTCCGAACTCCCCGGCGGCCGCGTCGGGTCTATGCGGTTCGGGTCCACGTTGAACGAGCCCTGCATCGTCGCCTCGACGACGTCCCTGAATTCCACGGGCTTGTTGTTCCACTGCTGGAAAAGTTCGTTCACCCTGTCGATGACGACACAACCGGAGAGGCTGGACACTACGAACAGCGCGACCACCACCACTGCACGCGTCATCGCTACACTATTCGTCCCTCGTTATTAAGACATTAGTGGCCGCGTAACGGCGTAAACCACATCAGTGGGCAAGGAGCAACTCCAGCGAAGGACGCAGTTCACGTGAAAAGGCAAACGGAACGGTTCACGCGATATACGGGCTCGCGTCCGAATCGAAGCCTT
This sequence comes from Euryarchaeota archaeon, assembly GCA_016207515.1. Lineage (NCBI taxonomy): Archaea > Methanobacteriati > Methanobacteriota > Methanobacteriota archaeon. The sequence goes on from JACQPN010000014.1 coordinate 20,693, forward strand.
TGACTATCTCGATTGGCGCCTCGAAATCCGGAGCCCAACCGAACTGCGGATAGACGATCTTCCTGAATAGCTCCGGACCCTTGCCCCCGCGGGCACCGGGCTGCATGGCCTCGGCTATCAGCGTCGCCGGGTGCTCATTCCCTAGTGCTTTGACGCTTAGTTCGTAAGTGAGCGGTCTGACCTCCATCTCGCTGAAGTAACCGAGCGTGTGCAGATATTCGTGTAGGAGGACGTGGAACGCGTACGGGTTGAGAAGTGCCGGCTCCTTGATCTTCACGTAATCGAGTACGTCCTTGTTCAAGACGATGGCGTTCGAGCCCATCACGAAATAACCCCCAAGGAAACCTTCGGGCGAAAGGCCAAGGCGTGCAAGGCCTAGCATGATGCCGGCCCGGGATTTCCCTAGCCCCTTGTCCACGAGGCGTTTGACAAGCTGGAAGAGCTCGGCGTAATCGCGGGCCGAATCGACGGAGGCGCCGACGAGGTCGGTGTCCCGGAGCGAGGCGTTGTCGAGTGGAGCGCTCGAAGGGGGTTTCTTCGATGTCATCCTGTGATAAGAGTCGCGGTACCTGGTATTAATGATTGGTTAACAGGGCGAAGGGTCACGCCCATGAGATCGACCGGCCGGCACCTCGACAACGTAGGGCGTGACTCTGGACTACTCTTCCTCTTGGCCATCGTCGACGGCCTCGTAGTAATACTCGCCCGCCGTCTTTTGCTCCCTGTCGAGCCTCGACCCTTCCTTGTTCACGCGAGGGCGCTTCGTCTCCCTGTCGCGCCTGAAGGTTATCCCGAGGTCCTTGAGGAACCTGTTCATCCCTTCCCGCAAATCGAAGGGCCCCTCCGAGACGCCGCGTTTTCCCGGTTCGCCCCCGAACACGATGAGGCTGTCCGCGATGAGGTCGATGAAATAGACGTCATGATCGACGACCAAGGCGCTCTTTCCCGTCTTCTCCATCACGCGACGGATGGTCTTCGCCATGATCATGCGTTGTTCGCTGTCGAGGTAGGCGGAGGGCTCGTCGAGAAGATATAGATCGGCACTTCGACCGAGCGCGAGAGCACACGCCGCGCGTTGCAATTCGCCACCCGACAGCGTCGACACCTGCTTGTCCATGAGGCGCTCCATCCCGAGCGGGTGGATGACCTCGTGCTTGAAGAAGTTGGAATCCGCGGCGGCCCCGAGGGTCACGTAGAGCATCTCCTGCACCGTCCCCTCGTAATCGCCCTTCACGTACTGCGGCTTGTAGCTCACGCGCGCCTTCGTCTCGACCACTCCCGACGTGGGCTTGATCTCGCCGGCGAGCATCTTCACGAACGTGGTTTTTCCAGTGGCGTTCGGCCCGAGGACGCCGACGACTTCGCCCTCTCGTATCTTGCCGCCCGCGGATTCGAGCGTGAAGCCTTCAAGTTCCTTTTTCAACGAATCGAACTTGAGAAGCGTCGATGTCTGCCATTCCTTTCGTGGCGGATGCACCTCGAACTCTATGGCGGTGTCGCGGAACCGGACGTTTTCCTCCTTCAGCATACCGGAGAGATATGTGTTGATCCCGGTTCGCACCGGTCGAGGCAGGGCGACGATGCCGTAGCCACCTTCACGACCGTAGAGAAGGTGCGTCTGGTCCGCGACGAAATCGAGCATCGCCAAGTCGTGCTCGATGACGATGACGGCTTTTTCCTTGGCGAGCTCGCGGATGAGCTTCGCCATCCTGAGGCGTTGGTAGATGTCGAGGTAGGACGACGGTTCGTCGAAGAAATAGACGTCGGCCTCTTTGACGACCGTCGCGGCGATCGCGACGCGTTGGAGTTCGCCGCCGGAAAGCGTCGCTATGTCGCTTCCGAGCGCTTTCTTGAGATCCAAGGCCTCGACGACATGGTCCAAGACCTTGCGGTCGTCGGCCTTCTTCAAGAGCTCGCTCACTTTCCCTTGGACAACTTTTGGCAGCTTGTCGACGTACTGGGGCTTGAAAGCCGCCTTCACCTTGCCGGCCGCGACGCGCTTCAAGTAATCGCCGAGTTCCGTGCCGGCGTATTTTTCGAGCATCGGATCCCAGACGGCCTTGATCTCGAACGCGCCGAGATTGGGGATCTCTTGGCCGGAGAGGATCTTTATCGCGGTCGTTTTCCCGATCCCGTTAGGCCCGAGTAACCCGACGACCATCCCCTTCTTGGGGACGGGAAGGCGAAACAGGCGGAACCCGTTCTCGCCGTACTGCGTGATGAGGTCCTCTTTGAGCTCCTCCGGGAGGTTGATGATGTGTATCGCATCGAACGGGCACTTCACCACACAGATGTTGCAACCTATGCAGAGCTCTTCGCTGACGATGGGCTTCGCTCCCGCTTCGGGAGCGTAGATGGTCTCGACGACCCCTGCCCGGACCCTAGGACAGAAGTGTATGCACTCGTAACTGCACTTCTTGGGCTGGCAGCGGTCGCGATCGACTACCGCTACTCGCATGACAGAACTGGGTTAGAGGCTCGCCTTATATAATGGATGCGCGAGAAAAGTCGTGCGATGACAAGATAGGCCGAAGCTGGCATCATGGATTGGCGTCCATCGAATCGTTCGCAAACCGTTAAGCGCCAAGCCAACGCTCGTGGCCTATGCAACTCGTCGCGCACTCCGCCGAATGTTCTGCGCCGCCCGACAAGGCCGCAGCCGTCATCCTCGACCCGAAGAACCTCGGAAAGTGGTTCACTGGTGTGACGGACGTGACGGCGGACCCGACCTGGCCCGCGGTCGGGTCGAAGATGCGTTGGCGTGTCGGAGGCTCTTGGTTCGAAGCCCGGGTCGACGTCAACGAACTCCCGCACAGGCTTGTCCACGACACCAAGACCCCGAGCGGAAGATCCGTCGTCGCACACCTTTTCGAGGAGACGGAGGTCGGCGGCACGAACTACACGAAGACGGTGGACGTCATCGAATCGAAGGGCCTCTTCGGATTGATACTACCGTTCTTCCTTCCGGGCGCCGTGAGAGGCGAAGTGGAGAGGGCGGCAAAGCTCGCGGATGGGAAAGGGCGTTAGGGCGGGCAGCAACAACTTTTAATAGTTTAATGGTTCCATATATCAATGATGGTTACCACGATTTCCGTTTCCGACCAGACCCGCAGGCGTCTGATGCGGCTCAAGATCGATGAAGGCGCAAAGAACATGGATGAATTGCTCGCGCGCCTTCTTAGCAACTACAGACAGACGCGGTTTCTCGAAGCCTCCGAACTCTTCAAGAAGAAACTGCAGGGCAAAGGGCTCGACCTCGAGGACATGGTCAAGTGAAGGGCGTCATCGACACGAACGTCTTGTTCTCGGCGCTCTACGCCCCGCAATCGTTTCCGGGTCTAGTGCTTCTGGCAGGAGCGGACGGCACTGTCGATCTATATGCCACCGACACAATCGAGAGCGAACTTGAGCGGACTCTCAAGTGGAAACTCGACTATTCAGAGGACGATTGGCGGTTCACCCGCGAACGCCTTCCGATCACTTGGCTCGCGGCGGAAGAGTATTCAATGGCAATCGCCAAGGCCTCCTCTGTCCTTTCCGACAAGGGCGATGTTCCGGTTCTTGCCGCCGCCCTCGTTCTTCGCGCACCAGTCGTGTCTGGAGACCGGGGCTTCTCAAACGCGCATAGGGTAGGCGTCGAGTGGCACACGCCGAAACGGTTCGTCCAACGTCTGGAAGGCCGTTAGCGCCGGCGCCTCCGCCTCACGAACACCCCATACTGTTCCCACAGTTCAGGCACTTGAAGCACGCGGCGTTCCTCACGGTCTTATGCCCGCACTGGTGGCAGTCCGGCCCATCACACTAACTTCATAAGGTCAAGCGATACTTTCGGCGACGTCCACTCCATCCGGAGCAACTGTCGTGAGAACCCCCTTCGACGAACACGCCGATCGCGCCAACAAGTTTGGCTTCCACAATCACCGGGATAACAGCCATTCCGACATTATCAGTGACGGTATCATGCGCGACTTGGTCGCCCACTGCCCGTCCCTTCGGCGGGACCTTGAATCGATGTCGGTGGGTTTCTGGATGTCGCGACCCCCTCGCCGGCTGGACAATTCTCAAGTTGAATACGTAGGCCCGTTTCGAGTGAACGCTTTTGACCCCTCGGGGCTTTGCCCGAGGTGGTCAATATGAGGCGAGGCTCTGGTCGTTTTCCTCCTGAGAAGA
>JACQPN010000015.1 GCA_016207515.1 Euryarchaeota archaeon
GGCGCACGGTCCCATCCCCCCTTGCGGGTAAGTGCAATTTCCGCTAGGGGGCGGGGCCCCTTTCACGTCACCGAACCGAATCCGGGGGTTCTAAAAGCGAACCTCGGGGAATTTCCCTAAGTTGACAGTCTCCGTTCATGGGTCCAGAATCAGGGCCCGGAGGCCCTAGCGGTCACAACTTGACCTCTTCGCCGGTACGCCCTCGGCGAGGGTCGACAAGGCGCACCGAGCGTGTTCCGGCGGTACGCGAAGGTCCGACAGACCCCCCTCGACAATGCCGCGCCGCGCCAAGAGCCGTTGGACCGCGCGTTGTGAACGGCCAAGTTTCGCACCGGAGGCGCCGCTCGGAGCGGCGGCAAGCGCTACCCGGAGGGTGCGCGTCACGAGGGGATCCGCCAACAGCGGAATCGCCGCGCGGGCCCATGGGCAAGTGACTGAGCCCGCAGGAAAATGAAAAGTCCCCCACGGCCTCCGCTCTAGCGTCGTGAGCCCCGCGTCAGCCAGTCGGCGCGCATGGTATTGGGCGGTCGAAAAGTGGATCCCCAGGCTCGAAGCGAGCCCCGTAGTTGATATCCCCGGGTGTCTGCGTATGGTCTCGTAGACGGCCAAGCCGCCGCCGATACGGCCCCTCGTCGTTTCCATCATGGATGACAGAGGTCGATAGGTGGAGCGTCCCCTTTTTCCCGGAAGGCTCGAACGGCCTAAGGAAGCTTCAAAAAGGGACAGGGGTATCATCGCGGGAAAAGATGTCCGTGAAATCCATCGAACTCGTCTCCATCGAGGCGAAGCGCTTCTCGCGCACGACCGAGCGCTTGGCGCAAGTCAGGATCGATCACAACAGCACCGTGACGCTCGTCAAGGAGGTCTCGAAGAGCGAGGCGAACATCGAGTTCCGCTACACCGCGTCCTACGGTTCCGTCGGCGTCATAAAGCTCGAAGGCTCTCTCGCTTACGAAGGTGATGCGAAGGCGCTCCACGCGAAATGGACCGAGTCGGCGCAGATGCCTGCCGAGATCGCCTCCGAGATCCACACGGCCGTGATGCGCATATGCGTCCCCGAGGCGGTCGGCATCGCCAAGAACCTGAACCTCCCCCCACCGATACCGCTTCCTCAGGTGAAGTTCCAGAACGAGGAGAAGCCGAAACCGGCCGCTGGCGGGCCGGAAGTCGCCTGACCTTCGACGGCCGAACATTCGTTTGGAGGGCCCCTTGAAGAAACGCGAGCTCGAGATCGTCCTCTCCCGCGTCCCGCCGCACCCGAAGCCGAATCCAAGGTTGGAACAGTACCAGACGCCCTCTCCCGTTGCCGCGGCGCTTCTTTACAACGCGCTTGCCTTGGGAGACCTCGCTGGAAAGCGGGTCATCGACCTGGGATGCGGGACGGGGATACTCGCTATCGGGGCCAGTCTCTGCGGCGCGGCGACCGTGCGAGGCATCGACGCGGACGAGGGCTCGATCGAGGTCGCGAGGGAATGCGCGAAACGACTCTCCGCCGACGTCGTCTTCGACGTCTCGAAGGTGGGGGACGTGACGGGAAGTTACGACACAGTCATCCAGAACCCCCCGTTCGGCGCACAAAACCGCCATGCGGACAGGCCCTTCCTTGAAAAGGCCATCGCCATCGCGCCCGTGGTCTACTCCTTCCACCTCAAGACGACCGAGGCGTTCGTGGAATCCTACGCGGCGGACCTTGCTGCCGATTTCACGCATAAGTGGGACTACGATTTCGCCTTGAGGCATCAGTTCGTTTTCCACGAGAAAGCGGTCGAACACGTCAAGGTCGTCCTGTTCAGGTTCCAAAGGCGCGATGATTGAGGCCCCCACCTCGCTCCTCGCTCGAAAGCGCGCGAGCGCGGTCGCCACGTGAAACCGCGACTCTTCGCGACGGCAAAACGCTTATAAAGGGGTCGCCGCATTGTCGCCGTCCAGCGCATGAATTCCCCTACATTGGTCTTCCCTGGTGACGAGATCGCTATCGCAGAGGAGTTCGTGCCCGGCCCAGGGGCTTTCGAGGAGAACGGCAAGGTCTACGCGGCCCGCATAGGCATCGTCCGCTACGACCCGGAGGCGTTCACCGTGACGGTCAACGCCAGCACCCGCGTGCCGGTGGAACTCAACGTGGACGACTCCGTCATCTGCAGCGTCCGGATGCTGAAAAGCAGTATGGCCATCGTCGACGTGGGCGCCCGTGTCGACGTCCCCGACAGTGCGATCGCCGGCGACACGGACGGCACCATACACATATCGAAGGTCTCCGACGATTACGTGGAGTCCATCAACGACGCCTTCCGCCTCGGCGACATCCTCCGAGCGAAGGTCGTGTCGACGCAACCCTCTCTGCAACTCACGACCCTCGGGGACGAGCTAGGCGTCGTCAAGGCCTATTGCCCTCGCTGCCGCACGGCGATGAATGCGGTCGAAAAGGCCGTCGTCTGCCCCGAATGCGATTGGAAGGACGCGAAGAAACTATCATCCCTTTACGGGACCGGGAGACTCTGAGGTGAACACGTGGAACTGAAAGTCATCGAACGGACGGACAAGGCGATAGAATTCGAGCTTCCCGGGGAAAACGAGACCCTGTTGAACCTGCTCAAGCAGAAACTCCTCGAGAACGACAAGATCGTGACGGCCACCTACATAATCGGCCATCCGCTCCTTGACAAACCGCGTCTTTTCGTCGAAGCGCGTTCCGGGAAGGCGGAGACGCACGTGAAGGCCGCGGTGAAGGCGCTTCGCGAGGACCTCGACTCGCTGGAAGACGCCGTCCTCAAGTTCAAGAAATGAGACGATCCGGTGTTCTTGAGGAGTCCATAGGCCTCTCTTTCTACGCGACGGACACCGCCGGGATCGGGGGCCGCATCCGTGATTCTCCCGAGGACTTCAGGGTCGAAGAGATCCCTCACGTCCCTGCCACCGCGCGCTCCGACGGCAAGTACACGATCGTCCAGCTCACGGCGCGAAACTGGGAGACGAACCGCCTGGTCGTCGAGGTCGCCAATCGGCTTGGGATCAAGCGTTCAGATGTGCATTTCGCCGGGACGAAGGACAAGCGGGCGGTCACCACTCAGCAGATGGCCATCAAAGCGCCCATCGAAAAGGTCCAGGCCCTTGGAATCCCCGACGTCGAAGTGAAGGCCGCTTTCCGGGCGGACTTCGCGCCAAAGATCGGCGACCTCGCTGGAAACCGCTTCGCGATACGGATCCGCGGTTTCGACGGGGGCTTGCCGGAAGCGCTTCTACAAGTGCAAGAAACGTGGAATTCAATCGAAGCACTTGGTGGATTTCCGAACTACTTCGGGCCGCAACGGTTCGGGTCGCTGCGCCCTGTCACGCACGTCGTCGGCGAACGGATGCTCCGGGGCGACTTCGAAGGCGCCGTGATGGCCTACGTCGCGAACCCGCTCCCTGCAGAATCACCCGCCTGCTATGAGGCACGCACACGCCTTGCGGCTGATCGCGACTTCGCTGCGGCCCTTCGCTACTTTCCCCCCGATCTCTCGTTCGAGCTTGACATGATCAATTACCTGTCTCGAAACAATGGTGACTGGATCGGGGCCTTGCGGGTGCTTCCAAGAAACCTGCGGACAATGTTCATTTACGCGTATCAATCTATGCTTTTCAATCATATTGTCTCGAAGCGCATGGAAAGGGGGCTCACGTTCGGTTCGCCACTCGTCGGGGACCTACTGGCTCCCGCCGATCGCGGCGGAAGATCCGATGTCGATAGTCTCGTTCCCGTGGTCGAAGAGAACCTCGATCGATGCGAGCGAAGCGTTGCCGCGGGTGAGGGGTTCGTGACGGGCCTGCTTTACGGTTATGATGCCCCCTTCGCCTCCGGCGAGATGGGCGCGATCGAGCGCGCTGTCGCGGCGTCTTCGGGCGTCTCTAAAGATGATTTCCGGGTGCCCGCGATGCCCGAGGTCCGCAGTTTCGGCGTCCGGAGGACGCTCCTAGCCCCCGTGGTGGATTTCGAGGCCGAGGCGGGGCGCGATGGAGCGGGGGAGTACGTCGAGGTGAGATTCGCGTTGGCGAAGGGCTCGTATGCGACGTGCTTGTTGAGGGAATTCATGAAGAACGATGCCAGCGCGAACTAGACTCTTGAAGTTCGGTGTATTCGATACAGAGATAACGCTAAAGCGCTATTGCCTTAACATCATAAAGGTTTTCGACTACTCGCTATAAATCATAATTTCGTGAAATTACGAAATCATTTTTTGCTCAGAAACAATCAATTCGCGAATGACCACGTTTCTATGATTTTAATGCCACGCCGTGTGCGCGTTGAACGCGGGCCACGAAAGATCGCCGATGCGCATGCTCGATGCAAAAATAGCGCCGCGAACGTGTTCGGCGCAAAACCCTGACGCAATGTCGGAAAATCTCGATGGTGAAGATTTGCGCTTGAGTTTCGTGTAAGATCAAGAAAATTGCACGGTCCTGAGATGACGCGCGAAATGGCGGCGGAGCAGGGATCTCGCGATTCATAAGATGGATGGCGTAACTTCTCCGCGCGCGAATCCCTTTGCGCGAGGGAGAACTGCTCGGTCCGCGTGTGCTGTGGTCGGATCCGTTGCCCGGCGCCGTGGGAACGCCTGATTCGGTCAAAGTGCGGCGAATGGGCCGGGATTTGCGAGGAAGGGCATTCGTGGCCTTGAAAACCCCCGGTTGACGGCACGCGTACGCCGTTCCTCGCGCATTTTCATTTAAATACTTAGATATATTATAATTCTCAACGCCGCTGTGTAAATGTGGACCCGTATTCTCGCGGGGGTTCTTAAGCAGGGTCCCTGGCTTTGCCTCTGCTGCACGAAAAGGGCTGATTCTTGGGATCCCGGGTTCGCACGCGCCACGACCACGACGAACGGCTCCTCATTTACAAACATCGTATAGAACGATACTGGATTGTCACAGTAATGCGTATGCCGACGTACAGAGACCGGAAAAGGGCTCGAGGGTTGTTAAGGTGAACGGCTACGGCGCCGTTGCGGACTTCTTGCTGCTACATGTCAACGGCTTGATGGCTCCAGGGTCATCGACGCCTCTGCTCGAGACCGCAGCGGCGACTCCAGGGTCACCGGTGACCTCCCTGCGGCGTTGGCTTCCCAAATCCAAAGTGAAAGGGCGAGGCGCCGATGTGCTCGAGCGATTGTTGGTTTTCAGTAATCGGCCGGCGCGTCTTCGTTATCGCCCTCGTGGGAATCGTGATTAGATGTCATGTTTCTCCTGAGAACCTCTTTTCTAGCTCGTATCTGGCGTTTTTGGCGTGTCTCTTGCCCTGAAACGTTTCCTCGTGCCGCGGATGTTCACGCCGCCGCTCCTTCCCTCGTTTTTTCGTTTTTCTCTTGCACGCGCCGTTCGTGCAGCCCCCCTCCGATCTTTTTCCAGGTGTCTCGCCATTTGGGCGTTTTCACCTGATTCCCCGTCGCGCAGTGTCGATGATCCGGCGCGCGCGGCGGGGCCGCGGCTATTGTGCGACGCGATCTTCATTTCGAAGTAAGAATTATTTCGTGGAATCGTGAAACTATGAAATTACGCTTAGTCGACATGACGTTTACGTCATTAAGTCGATAAACGTCTAAACGTGATTTCATCATGGATTCAATGGATTTGTCGTCCGGCTGGCTTTGGTCGGCGAAACCCTATCCATCTCCCCCGCATTCCCGCCCCGATGAGTAGCATCCGTGCCCCCCGAGGACGACGTCTCACCGCACGCGGTTGGCGGCAGGAGGGCATCCTCCGCATGCTCATGAACAACCTTGAGAACGCCGAACGCCCGGACGACCTCATAATATACGGGGGCACCGGCCGCGCGGCCCGCTCCTGGAAGGACTACCGACGGATCGTCTCCGCGCTCGAAACGCTAGGCGCGAACGAGACGCTCATCGTCCAATCGGGACGAGCACAGGCGGTGTTTCGCACCCACTCTCACGCCCCACGCGTGCTCATCGCGAACAGCAACCTCGTCCCGCGTTGGAGCACGTGGGACCATTTCAACGCGCTCGAACGCAAGGGCTTGATGATGTACGGTCAGATGACCGCGGGCTCGTGGTGCTACATCGGCAGCCAGGGCATCATCCAGGGCACCTACGAGACCTTGGCCGCGGTGGCTAGACGCCATTTCCGTGGTACGCTCAACGGTCGGATCGTGCTCACAGGGGGGCTAGGCGGGATGGGCGGCGCCCAGCCGCCGGCCGTGAAAATGAACGGTGGCGTCTCGATAACCGTCGAAGTCGACGAGCGGCGCATCAAACGCAGGATGGACAATGGTTTCTGCGACGTGATGGCCACCGAGCCGAAGGAGGCCCTCGCGCTCGCCAAAGCGGCGGCAAGCGAGAAGCGGGCCCTCTCGATAGCGCTTCTTGGAAACTGCGCCGAGACGCACGGTGCACTCCACGGCCTCGGGTTCCGCCCGGACATCGTGACCGACCAGACAAGCGCCCACGATCCGTTGAACGGCTACGTGCCCGCGGGATCGTCCGTTCGGGAGGCGGAGGAGCTGCGCCGGGAAGACCCGCGCAAGTACGTGGAGCGTTCCATGACCTCGATGCGCGATCACTGCAAGGCGATCGTCGCATTCATGGGCGCCGGTTCGGTGGCTTTTGATTACGGAAACAACCTCAGGGCGCAAGCGAAGGAGGCTGGGTTCGCGGACGCGTTCGCTTACCCGGGTTTCGTCTCGGAGTACATCCGGCCCCTGTTTTGCGAGGGCCGGGGGCCATTCCGCTGGATAGCCCTAACGGGCGAGGGGGAGGACATCCACGAGACGGGGCGGATGGTCAAGAAGCTTTTTCCGAAGGACAAGGGCCTACGACGCTGGATCGACCTCGCCGACGCGAACCTCCCTTGGGAAGGTCTTCCGGCCCGCGTCTGTTGGCTGGGCTTTGGCGAGAGGCACAGGTTCGCCTTGAAGGTGAACCAGGCGGTGGCAAGCGGTCGCCTCGGGCCCGTGGCGATGACGCGCGATCACCTCGACAGCGGCAGTGTTGCAAGCCCGTACCGGGAGACGGAGTCCATGCTCGACGGCAGCGACGCCGTCGCGGATTGGCCCATCCTGAATGCGCTTCTCAACACGGCGGCAGGCGCCGACCTCGTGGCCGTCCACAACGGAGGCGGCGTGGGGATCGGCCTCTCGACGCACGCCGGGATGATCGTCGTCGCCGATGGGACGAAGGAGACATCGGAGCGCATCCGGTCGGTGTACGTCGCCGACCCCGGGATGGGCATCGTTCGCCATGCGGATGCCGGGTACAAGACCGCGAAGCGTATCCTGAAGCGGGCCGGGCCGCGCTTAGGGCTACGCTCGCCCAAGTGACGAAAGCGTCGCCGCCTCCCGCGGGCAGTAGGCAGTATTAAGCGTGTTTCTCGCTTAACGCCCCCCGATGCTGCGTCTTGACGGCGAGAGCCTCACCATCGAGTCCGCGATGAAGGCCGTTCGTGGCGGAGAGAAGGTCGGCCTTGAGCGTTCGGCCCTTGCACGCATGAAGGCGTCACGGTCCACCGTCGATTCGCTCGTCGCAGCGGTCCGTAACGGCAAGTCGACACGCGCAATATACGGCATCAACACCGGGTTCGGGGAGCTTGCGACCACCATCGTGCCGTCCGCCGATCTCGACGACGTCCAAGAGAACCTGGTCCGAAGCCACGCGTGCGGCGTCGGGGCGCCTTTCGACGCTGAAGCCGTGCGCGCGATAATGCTTCTACGCGCAAATGCGCTTGCGAAAGGGTACAGCGGCGTGAGGCCCGAAGTCGTCCGCCTCATCGTCGACATGTTGAACGAACGCGTCCACCCGATGATCCCGGAGAAAGGAAGTGTGGGTGCTTCTGGAGACCTCGTGCCGTTAGCGCATCTTGCGCTCACGATGATAGGCGAGGGCGAGGCCACGCGCAAGGGGCGTCAAACGAGCGGCCGCAGGGCCCTCCTCGGCGGCGGCCTTCGACCAGTACGACTCAAGGCCAAGGAAGGGCTCGCGCTCGTCAACGGGACGCAGGCGACGACGGGTGTCGCGCTCATCGCGGTGCACGATGCGTTGAACCTCATCGTCGACGCCCAGATCGCGGCCGGGATGAGCCTCGAAAGCTTGATGGGAAGCGAAATCCCGCTCTCGCAACGTTTCGCCACAGTGCGCCCGCATCCTGGCCATGCGGTCGTCGCCTCGAACCTGCGCAACCTGATCGCGACCTCGGAGATCGTCGAGAGCCACCGTCATTGCGGCCGCGTCCAGGACGCCTATAGCATCCGTTGCATCCCCCAAGTCCTTGGCGCGAGCCTCGACGCATTGACCCACGCGCGTCCCGTTATCGAGCGTGAGATGAACTCGGCCAACGACAACCCGTTGATAATGGAGGGTGACGCGTTCTCGGGCGGCAATTTCCACGCGCAACCGGTGGCGCTGGTGCTCGCGTACGTCGGAGCGGCGGTCGCCGAGATCGCGTCCTTCTCCGAACGACGTACCGCTCGCCTCGTGGACGAGCACCTTTCCGAGCTTCCGGCTTTTCTCGCCGAGCACCCGGGCCTCAACAACGGCCTCATGATCCCCCAGTACGTGGCCGCGAGCCTAGTCTCCGAGAACAAGGGGCTCGCGTGGCCCGCGGTCGTGGATTCCATCCCGACGTCCGCAAACCAGGAGGACCACGTCTCGATGGGGGCGACGGCGGCGCGCAATGCCCTGCAGATAGTGAGGAACACGGAAGCGGTGGTCGCGATCGAGTACATGAGCGCGGCGCAGGCGCTCGACTTCAAGGCACCGTTACGCGCCGGCCGCGGAAGCCGCCTCGCGCACGAGGAGATCCGGCGGCGAGTGTCCCACCTGAAGCGCGACCGTTACCTCAAACCCGACTTGGATAGGCTCATCCTGGCGGTCCGCGCCGGCGAGATACGAGAGGTGGTCACCAGGAAGATCCCGTTGGCGCCCGGTTGAGTCCCTGCAGGGGCCGAGGCCTTTGGGCAAGGCCTCACCCATCACCATGGCGTCGCGGTCAGCCGTCTGTCCCGACGACCACTTTCCCATCCTTCACGACCGTCTCCACCTGGTTCGTTCCGTACCGGTAGCCCAGCCACTCGTGGGAAGGCGCATCGATGACGAGGACGTCGGCGCGTTTGCCCGGTTCGAGGCTTCCCACGTCATCGGCAACACCGCAGGCGTGGGCGGCGTTGATTGTGCTCGCGACGACCGCTTCCGCCGGCGTCATGCGCATCTGGTAGACGGCCAGCGAGATGACGGCCTGCATGCTCTCCGTCCAGGCGTTCGGGGACATGTCGCTTCCCAAGGCCAACGGCACGCCTTTGCCGACCATGTCCAAGGCGTTCGCGTAGGAGCGCATGAAGGAGCAGAAAGGGGTCCCCGGCAAGAGCACGCCGATGACGCCCTCTCGCGCCAAGGCGCGCATGCCGCGGTCGCTCGTCTTGAGCAGGTGATCCGCGCTGACGCAGCTTAGTTCTGCGGCAAGCTCCGCGCCGCCGAACGTGTTTATCTCGTCCGCGTGGATCTTGGCCTGGAGCCCGTGTTCCTTCCCGGCCTTGAGCACGGAGCGCGCGTGGTGGGGAGTGAATATGCCTTTTTCGAGGAAGATGTCGCAGAACTTCGGGACACTCGTTTTGGCCGCGGCGGGTATGGTCTCTTCCACCACCATCGAGACGAACTTGTCCGTGTCCCCTTTGTATTCGGGCGGAACGGCGTGGGCCGCCATCAGTGTCGGGACGATGGTCACGTCATGGGTCGCTTGGAGTCTCGAGATCGCCTCAAGGAGCTTCAGCTCTCCTTTCGTGTCAAGGCAATAACCGGTCTTCACCTCAGCCGTGGTCGTGCCGTTACGTAGCATCCTGTCGAGCCGGGCCTTGGTCTCCTCCACGATCCGCGCCGTCGAGGCTTTGCGTGTGGCCTCCACGGTCGAATGGATCCCGCCGCCCACCGCCAGGATGTCCTCGTACTTCCAGCCCTCGAGCTTCATCTCCAACTCTCGCTCGCGAGAACCCGCAAAGACGGCGTGCGTGTGCGAATCGACGAACCCCGGCATTACGACCTTGCCCGTAGCCCGAATCGTCCGCGTGGCCTTCCACTTGGAGAGTTCGCTCGATTTGCCTACGGCCGCGATGCGGCCGCCCCGAATCGCGACGGCACCTTTCGGGATGCGACCGAGTTCCGAGAGCGCGGGCCCGAAGCGTGGGCCTTTCCGCCCTTTGAGCGTCAGGACCTCGGCGGCGTCGAGTACGAGAAGGTCGGCCTTTTCCATTGGGGTAGGGTTAATACGGGAGCGCTAATTAACTCCTCGCCAATGCCGACGACGGACGCGAAGGGAAGCGAGTTGATCGAGTGCGTGCCCAACTTTTCCGAAGGGCGCCGCCGAGACGTCGTGGACGAGATCCGCCGCGCGATCGCTTCGGTCGCGGGTGTCCGTGTCCTCGATGTCGAGTTGGACGCGGACCACAACCGGTCCGTCGTCACCATCGTCGGCCCCGGCGAGGCGGTGAAAGAGGCGGCGTTCCTCGGTGCCGAGAAGGCGGTGGGACTCATAGACCTTCGAAGCCATGTGGGCGCCCACCCACGGATCGGCGCCGTCGACGTGATACCGTTCATCCCGATCCGAGGCGCGACCCCGGAGCGTTGCGTCGAACTCGCCCGATCGCTCGCGAAGGACATCTGGACGCGACTCCGGGTCCCCGTCTACTATTATGAGGACGCGGCCGTCCGTGCGGACCGTCGCAACCTCGAAGTGATCCGGAAGGGACAATTCGAAGGCCTGCGGGACGCTATCCTCACGGATGGCTCGCGCGCCCCCGACGTCGGCGAACCGCGGCTACACGAATCCGCCGGGGCCGTCGTTATCGGGGCTAGGATGCCACTCATCGCCTACAACGTGAACCTGGACTCGACCGACCTCGAACTCGCAAAGAGGATCGCCAAGACCATCCGGGAGAGTAGCGGCGGCATCCCGAAGCTCAAAGCGATGGGTGTCGACCTCAAGGCGCGTGGGCTAGTCCAGGTCTCGATGAACCTGACGGATTACCGAGTGACTCCGCCGAGCCGTGCCTTCGACGCAGTCCATGATGAAGCGCTGAAGGCGGGGGTCAAGGTCGTCGCCTCGGAGATCGTGGGGCTAGTGCCGGAGGCGTCGCTTCCTCCTAATGCCGTCGAACGGTTGAAGCTTGAGGATTTCACGGCGCACCAGATCCTTGAACGGAGGCTCGAAGAGTGACGAAGACCGCGTTCGAAAGCGAACCGTACAGCACGACACCGGTGGAGGCGTTCCTGGAGGCGCTCGCGTCGCCTTCCCCGACACCCGGCGGAGGAAGCGCTGCGGCGCTTGCCGGTGCCATGGGTTGCTCTCTTGGGGAGATGGCCGCGACGATCGGTTTGGGCAAGGAGTCGTTGAAAGCGTCTTGGCCGGTCCTCGAAGCCGCCCGCATCGCCCTCAACAAGGCCCGTTTCGCTCTCGTCCGGTTGGTCGAGGAGGACTCGCTCGCGTACGAGCGCGTGACCGCCGCTTACAAGTTGCCGAAGTCGAGCCCCGCCGAGGAAGCGACGCGCCGGGCGGCGATACACAAAGCGCTCGAGGGGGCAGCAGAGCCGCCGCTCGCGGTCATCGGCTCTTGCCGGGAAGGCCTTGAGCACCTCGCGACGTGTCTTACAGCAGGCCCACGCTCGACGCGGACGGATGTCCAGACCGGGGTGGCGCTTCTACGCGCTGCGCTCGACGGGGCGCGTTTGAACGCGGAGACGAACATCGTCTCGCTTCCGGAGGGCGCGGCGCAGTCGCGGCTCCGGGAGTCTCTGAACGCCTTGCTTGGGGAGACCACGACCGCGCTTCACCGCTTCGAGTCGTGAACGCGCCGCCCATTTCGCCTACGGGCTTTTTCCTCTGCGTCGCTTCATAGTCCGGGGCCATCCTCCATCATTCTTGCGTGGAAGTCGTCGGGTCCACAGACTCACGGGTTGAGCTTCGCGTAGTAGACGTCGGAGCGGCCGTTTCTCCCATCAGCCCATCCAGCGTGGGCGTAACCTCCGGAGTCGAAGTCCAGCCCCACGTAGTCGCCGATGAAGACGAAGCCCTGTTGATGGTACATGGGCGCCGGGCTGAAGGCACTCGACACCGTGAGCGCCGGCGTCCAGCCCGCGCCCCCGTTGAACGAATCGATGAACCGCGCCGTCACAAGGCCCGGGGCCGCGGTCGTCCCTGCGTCGTTGTAGTAAAGGATGCCCACCGTGCCGTTCGTCGGTGACGTGGCGACGCGCGGCATAACCTGGTGCTGGTTTGCGATCTTGCCCGGTTGCGTCATGGTCCATGTGGCGCCCTGGTCATTCGAGCGGGCCTCCGTCACGTGCCACCGGTTCGTCGCCGTCTCCCAACTGTGCCAAGCGACATGCACGGTGCCCCTGTTCGTTCCGAAGGAATGGTCCACCGCGATCGTGGGGATCGTCGGGGCCCGGTAATTGTACGAGGTCCCGCACGAACCGCACATCTGTGCGACGGGAACCGCGATGTCCTGGGGGACGAACGTGACGCCCTTGTCCGTGCTCACCCAGACCGTGATCATCCAATCGTTGAGAATGTGGTTCAAGTAGATCGTTCCGGGCGGGTATTTGGCGGGTTCGCTCGGCTGCGAGAACGCGCTCACGTACAGGGTGCCGTCTGGTCCGACCGCGGGTTGGGTCAAAGCGCCCCACGCGGCCGGGGGCATTATCGGGTTCGTGACCCACGTCAGGCCTCCGTCGATGGAGCGTGAGATCACTGGAGAGATGACCGCCGAGTTGATGAGGTCCCACGAGACGTAGATGGTGCCGTCCGTCGGATCCACCGCCATCATCTGCTTGTCCTCCCACGCGAGGTCGTCCAATCCCTCGAAGGCCATCGTCGTCAAGGGCCACGTCGCGCCGCCGTCGTAGGATGCCCCAAAGACCATCCCCGCCATCGGCGTCCCGTCCGGTCCAGGTTTTCCGTAGAGGAGTCCGGTGAAGTACAGGTCGCCGCCTGGCTCGAAGAGGAGCACCGGGTCGCTCATACACGGGTAGCCGCTCGCAGCACTCGGGACCGGGTCGGTCGGGTAGCCCGGGAAAAGGGTGTTCGCCCACGTGGCACCGCCATCGACCGTCCGGTAGACGCCGCCCCAGACCGTGTGCGCACCGCAGTAACCGCCGGGCCCGATGACCGATTCGAGGGAGTAGTCCTTCGCCGTGAGGACGATGTTCAGGGCGTTCGTCGGGTTGACCGCGAGGTCCACCTCGTTGGCGGGACCAAGCGTGACCGTCGCAAGTCGGTTGACCCCGGAAACCGATGAGGCGGGGACTGAAGGGCCACTTTCCGCGGCATCCGCCTGCACAACGAGCCCAGGAGACGAACCGGCCCCCGTGAACGCGTAGGCGGGAACGATTGCGATCAAGGCGATTGCGAACGGGACGGCTATCTTCTGCACGATATTGACCTCCCAAGGTCGGTTTCCTGGAGGCACTGCGGGGATGATAGCTTTTCCGGGAAAACGGACGCCCGGAGTGCCGGGCAGGCCCCACGTGGCCGCGTTTCCACCGTCTCTTCACGCCCACGACGCTGGACAATTCACGGAATCTCGTCATCATGAGGGCGACGGGAGCGTTTGGCCTCGCCCGTCCGGCGTGGAATGATCGCCTCCGGGACGCCCGCAAAGTCCTCGTCGAGAGTGAGGACCTCGCCATCCTCTCGGCGCGCGAGGGCCAGAACGTAGGAATCCATCATGCTCCATTTCCGGTTGCCCTCCTGTCTCATCCCATGCCGGATCTCGGCCGCGAATCGGGACAATGGACCAGTCACCGGCTCCACGTGGGCGTAGTCGCCGATCACCGTCACCGCCGAATCGATGTCTGCGCCCATCTTCAACGCGTAGGCCGCCACCTCCGCAACCGCTGTGGCCGGTGTCCAGACGGATTCGGCCGCCTCAAGATGTGCCGTTATTTCGCGAAAAATCGGCGTGTCTCGTCCGTATTCTATCCAGATCGAACTATCGACCACCAGGATCGGCATTAGTAGCGGTCCACTCGGTCTTCCTTCTCCCTCACGAAGGGCGGGCCTCCCTTGAACAGCCCGCGGAGTTCACTCAGGTCGCGCCGTTTGATCACGACCCGAATCTCGTCGCCCTCATGGATGTTTCGGGCATCAAGCTCGGCCTTGGGGAGGATCACGCCGAGGCTCGATCCGATGCGGCGGACCTTGACAGGGAGCGCTTTCTCAACGAGGGAGACGGCCATGAATGTTAGAATGGCAGTTATAATACAAGGAACTTTCGGTGTTTCCCTTGTGCGCGAGCGCGATTTGGGCTCATTTCTTCTACTTCGCCAGCGAATTCCGCCAATCGGTTTGTTCCACGCGACGTCAAGCATCTGACCAACCCTCGTTCAAGAAGGGTTTTATATTGCCAACTCAACGAAAGGCAGCCGTTTGCTGGGCACCAAAGTGACCAAAATCCTTATAAGGGATTTTTGACACTCCAAGCGTGCTGGCCTCTTGGAAACAGGAGGCGGTAAGCGGAGGTAGGAGTAAGATGCAAGTCCGGTCCCTCGTCGCACTGATGGCTGTTGTGATCCTGGTCGTTTCCCCCATGCTGCCCGCTGCAAGCGCGCAGGTGGAAGAGGAGGATCAGGCGAAGTACCAGACGAAGCAGATCACGTTCTATGCCCACGCCATGCTCTTTGGTTCGGGGAACCCAAACCCCGGGAACACAATGTACCCCTGGGGCGAGGATGATACGAGTATCGGGAGCGGGGGTGGCGACTGCGCACCTGCCGCCTTGGGCCCGGCTGGCGGGCAATCCGTCGGTTTGCTGGTAGCTCAGGTTTCGACGCAACCCTGCGACCAATCCGCGAGCAACCTGATGTACGTCTATTCAACGGCTGGTCCTGTCCAGAGTGAAAAAATCAACGAGGGCATCAGTACTCAAAACCCTGATTACACGGCATTCCACAACGAGCGTGGTCAAACGAAAGACATTCTCTTCGACACTTCAAAAGACATCACGGCAAGGTTCTACATGTCCGGCGATGGCCACAGTTGGGCCGGTACTGTGGCGTCACCTACGCCAGGGGTGCCGGCGCCTACGCCGCGCTGGAACTGGGATCCCGGGTATGAACCGGGTTGGCAGATTGAAGCCACTCTCATGGCGATGAGTCTCGGTGAATATCAAGGACAGGCGAGCGAAGCCCCCACTATTCACCCGAAGGTCGTGGCCAAGGAATACGTGGAAGTGGCCAAAGGGATCACGCAACCCATGGACATGGTCTCCCTCGATGAATCCCTCGGGGGCACCTACAAGACGGTCTATGAATTCAACATCAACCTTGGAAAACCAAAGGTGGACCGCATCAAGAAGACGGACGACTGGGTCATGCGGTTCCGGTGGTGGAGCAACACCGGCGGGAATACTTACATTGCGAACGGCATCAATCCGAACATCAACAACGGCGAGTTCTATCCCGCCGGGTTCACCATCCCCGTGAAGGATGCCTTCGACGTCGAACTCGTCTATCCCCGCTTCGTCTACGACAAGCTCGTCGTGTTGGGTCTCATGAACACGCCTTGGGGAAGCTACGACATGGACGGCGATTCCGTGGACATTTCGTTCACGAACCTGAAAGACAACATGCCGGCCGATGTCCAGACGCTCTCGAAGACCGCCGATTTCTCCGTCGCGCATGGCGGGCACTTCAAGCCGATCAACGTCACATGGGTCTGGGACTACCAGGCCGACAAGGCACGGGCCGGCGACTACAAGGTCACGGTCTCCGCGTGCAACTACCAGCACTCCGCGTGCAGCAGCACGTCCGCGAAATTCACGATCCTCGAAGGCGGCCTCCCTGGCTCGACCGAAGTGGGTCGTAGCGGCCAGGCGAGTTTCACCGAAGCACAGATCGACCAGTCGACCGGGGCGGCGGGCGGCGACAAGTCATCGGAATCGGACTCCAACGCCGGGCCCGGCGAGTTAGTGCAGCCGGGTCTCTGGCTTTCGATGATGGGCCTCGCTTTCGTCGGACGGAGGCGGGCGCTTTGAAGTCGCGCCGCGCAGTCGTCGTCGGGGTGCTCGCGGTCTTCCTCGTAGGAACGCTATCCGGATGCCTTGGCGGGCCACCGAGCCAGGAAGTCCAGAAACAGGCCGACATCCCAAAGGAACTGAACCAGCGTGAAGTCCAGAAGAAATTCGAAGAACTCGCCGCGAAGATCCCGAGCAATTTCTCCTTCCCGCTCCAGAAGCTCAACACGCACAAACGCACTTACATCAACGGGACGATTGACACGTCCGCGATGTCGGCGGTCGCCGGCACGGAAAGCAGTGGCACGGACGTGAACCGTCTATACATTTGGAAAGACATCAAGGACCTGATCCCCGACGGTCAACCCGTGGAGATAACCGCGGGCCTTGCATGGCAAGGCGACCCCGGGAAGTCCGCCACACTGCATCTTGCGATAGAGGTCCCTGGGACCAAAGTCGACCGCGACTACAACAAGTCGAACCCTGGAGACTGGGATTGGAACCTCGTCGTGAAGAAGCTCGTCGTCGACACCGTCGGGGCCGCGGGCCAGAACCACAGGATCGGCGTCAAGGTTGAGAACGCGAAGATTCTTCCCGGTCAGACGTTGCAGTACTCGATACGCCTGGAAATGAAGTACCAACCGAACGTCCTCACGCCGTACTACCTCTACGCACTGGATGTGCCCCAAGGCGCTTCGTCGCTTCTCTTCCACTCGGTCAAAGCCGGTGGTCCCGAGCACATCAAGGCCGAATTCGTCGTCCTGGATCCGGAAGACAACCTGGTGTATTACACGAAGTACGACGACATCAACATCCCGACGGAAACAGTGCTCGTGCCTATCAAAAAGCCTGGCGAGTACCTGTTCTACGCCTATTACATGCAAGGCGGTTTCCTTGAGGTAAAGGCCGACGTGCCGGTCCCGAACAACATCGCTCGCGCGATCGTCCCGAAGTGGGAGAAGACGATGGTGTTCGACGGTTCGCCCAAGCCCGGAATGGCGCCGCACAAGTTCGGCGCAGACGGCGGAACCATCGACAACCCCGTCGTCCAAGAAGGCGACAAGCGCGTCTTCTCGCTCAAGTCATTCCCGCTCGACGTCGTGGGTTACGCCAGCAAGGAAGGCACGTTCGCCGGGGACGTCTACATCAAGATGTCCACGTCGAAGGGCCTCGTCTACGAGTACTACCGCACGCTTCGCTACGACGCGTCGGAGGAAACGAGCATCGGCTTCTCCGAGGACTACTACGACCCCACCGGGCCCTACTGCGATGCCTGCTTCATCCACATGGTGAAGGAGAACATCATCAAGGGTGACTACACGATGTCGGTCGTCGTCGACGGTTTCAACGGCGAGATCGGCTACATGGCGTTGAACTACAAGCGGTGACCGATGGGACGACTCCAGTTCCCGGCGAGAATCGCGGTGAAGTGATAGCGTGAGGTGGTAGTCCTGAAGGGAAGCCCCCGTTTCCCGTTTTTCGTCCTTTCCCTCTTCCTTGCCATGGCGCTCTCCGGTTGCGTCGGGCCCCCGGACCTGGCAGACGTCGTGTTCAAGACGCGGGACGATACGGCCGGTGGCGATGGGAGCGATGGAAACGCCACCGGGGACAACGATACGCGCGAGCCAAAGGCACCGGTGGCGCGCATGAGGATCGCCGACGAGAAGAACCAGGTCATCTTCGAGAGCAAGTTCGACGCCGGCGACGACGTCGTGAAAGGCGACAAGGGGACGGTGCGCGCGGGAACGAACGTCACGTTCAACGCGGGCGATTCGGACGGCCGTTCGAGCGACATCATATCCTACTTCTGGGACTTCGGCGACGGAAGCCGCGGCAACGGCAAGCAGGTCGTCAGGTTCTTCGAGGTCGCAGGCGGCGTCTTCAAAGTGAAGCTCAAGGTCACGAACCTCGACGGCCTCTCCGACGACCAGATCGTGAGGCTGCCAGTCATTCCGTACAAGTTCCCCGAAGATAATGAGACCGTGATGGGGAGCATCAGGGTGGCCGGACCCCAGACCTTCAACGGACAAAACTACAAGTCAGACCAAGGAAACGGCGTGTACTTCCACGTGATCGACGTCGACATCAAACCGGACGACATCGACGGCGAGCTTCGCCTCCAATGGCTGAACATAACGCTACGGGCCGTCTCTGATCTCGACAGCAACGAAACGTCGGCCGGCCAGCAGCCCGGAAGGTTAAACGATTTCGACATCTACCTGTATAACGACACCGGGGTCGAGGTGAGCGGGCACCAAAACCAGCAAGTGGAGCTTCCCAAAGAAAACAATGCGAACTTCACGCCCGAGGAAAAAATCGTCATGCAACTCGGGCCGACCAATCCTCTGCCGCCGGGGAAGTACGCGCTCGTGGTCCACCTCGTGCATGGCGCCGAAGCCAAGTACGAATGCTGGATCTACCGCAAGTACAAACTAGTGAACCCGCAGGTCAACGCGATATTGGGCATCAACGAGTGATCGTCCGGTTCAATCCGGGGCCGCGGTCATTTCGCCACGGATCGGGGTTCTTTCCGGGCGCGCTTTTTTCGCGTCAGCGAAAAAAGGGTGCCGCGGCCACGCTCGCGGTCCGGGCCTACCTTTTCTTCGTGCCGCCTTTCGCCTTCTCGAGTTTCGCGAGGGTGCTTGCGTAAAGCAACGGGAAGATCACCGTGGCGTCCCCGTCGATCGTCACGTGCCTCGCTTTCTCGCGCAGTTTCCCCCATGAGATCGCCTCCTTGAGGCGCGCTCCCGAGAGCGACCCGTCATGCTCCACGGCGGTCGTCACGTAAACGGCGTATTCGAGCCCGCCCACGAACTGGGCCCACCAGATCGTGTGGTGCTTGCTGATGCCACCCCCGAGCATGACCGCACCCAGGCGTTTCTTCTCGTGGACGAGAGCGTCGAGCGCGTCCTCGTCGGCGAGAATGTCGACCCTGAACGAGCGGTTCATCTGCCGGTGGAGCCACAGTTGGCTGCCGAAGGCACCGTCCGTGATCCCCGGCACGAATACGGGGATGCCGTTTCTTGCGGCCCAATAGAGAAGCGACTCCTTGGCGCGCTTCTCCGAAGCGATCTCGGTGCCGACGCGACGGATGAGCTCGACTCCAGACCATTCGTTCTTCTCGGCGTGGAGCGTCTTGAGAAGAGGCCGGAGTCTTTCTTCGAGGACTATGCCATAGCTTTCGTTCGGCACGAGCACGCTTCCGAGCCGGTTGATGCCTTGCCTGTGAAGCGTCGCGTCATCGAGGGCGAAATCGCCTTGGTAGTAGTGTGAAAAGAGCCGGGCGAGATCGTGGTCTAGCGTCCCGCAGGTCGTGATGACACCGTCGACGAGCTTCCGACGGACGATGTCCGTGAGGACGCCCCGGACGCCCGTCGCCATGAGGGCGGCTGGAAACGATAGGAGGACGCCCGCGTCATCATCCTTCACCATCCGAGCGAAGATATCGGCGCCGACCGCGATCTCCTTTGCAGAGAAGCCTCCGCCTTCGAACATGAGGTCGACGAGCGCGGAAGCGGACGTGTCGGCGTCCACGGCCATGTCCTTGACGGACGGGGGGAGTCTTCCTCTTCGCGGCAATCTGGACCCTCTATTCCTTGAGCTTTCCGAGGGCCTCGCGCATCCTGTCGAGGCCTTTCCGTAGGTTTTCCTGGCTGTTCGCGTAACTGATGCGGAGGTGGTGTTCGCCGTTCGGCCCGAACGCAGACCCCGGCGTCACCGCGACACCCGCCTCGGAGAGGATGTAGGTCGATAGTTCCTCGCTCGACATCTCGTAGTCGAAGCGCGGGAAGACGTAGAAGGCGCCCTTCGGTTTGACGCAGTGCATCCCCGGTATCGCGTTCAATCCCTCGACCACCAGGTCGCGGCGCGTCTTGAACTCGGCCGCCATGTCCGCGACACTTCGCTGGCTGGCGGTGAGCGCCGTCACCGCGGCCTTCTGCGCGAAGCTCGTCACGTGCGTGATCGAGTGCTGCTGGATCTTCGAGATGTGCGTGAGGATGTCGAGGGGGGCGACTAGCCAGCCGATACGCCACCCGGTCATGGCGTAGGACTTCGAAAGGCCGTTCACCGTGATCGTCCGCTCCATCATCCCGTGCTCCGCGGCGATCGAGTGGTGTTTTCCCTCGTAGATGATCTTCTCGTATATCTCGTCCGAAAGGACAAGGAGGTCGTGGCTTTTCGCGATCTCCGCCACCCCCTTCACGTCGCTTTCCGTCGCGACCGAGCCGGTGGGGTTCGACGGGGAGTTGACTATGATCATCTTCGTCTTCGGCGTCACGGCCCTTCCAATGTCGTCCGGCATCTGGCGGAAGTCCTTGTGGGCCTCGACTTTGACGTGCACGGGGACACCCCCGGCCAGTTTGATGATCGGTTCGTAGGAGACCCAACCCGGGTCTGGGATGATCACTTCATCGCCCGGATCCACCGTGGCGAAGATCGCCTCGAATATCGCCTGCTTGGCCGGTGTCACGAGGACGTGCTTGGCTTCGCAGGGGATGCCGTTGTCGGAGACGCTCTTCTTGGCGATCGCCTCACGCAGTTCGGGGATTCCGTACGAGGAAGTGTAGTGGGTGAACCCCGCGTCAAGCGCCCGCGTCGCCGCGTCGCGGATGTGCTTTGGCGTGATGAAATCGGGTTCTCCTATGGAGAAGGACACGATCTCCTTCCCCTCGGCCTTGAGGCGGTTCACGATGTCCGTGGTCTTCACGGTGCCCGAGGCCTCGACGTCGTCCATGCGTTTCGCGTGGAGCCGTCGCCTTTCCGGCGCGGCGCCCTCGATGGTGCTCATGCAGACGACCCCGACGATCTCCGACCGGCCTGGTCTTCGCGTACCAAGACGCCGTCGCTCTCCGGTCCCGCCGCGCTCATCATCCGGGGGTAAAGAGAACGATGTTTTATGTGTTGTGTTACCGCGCCAAGATACACCCGGACAAAAGCCCCATCCGTCTCCTTAGGTTTCAAGAACGCTTATGAACCTCCGGGGCATTATCACGCGGTAAGAATCGTGGGCACACGAGACGCGCTTCTTTCGGTTTCTGACAAGACGGGCATCGTCGAGCTTGCGCGAGGCCTCGTGGGTCACGGCATGCGCGTCGTCTCTACCGGCGGCACCGCCAAGACGCTTCGAGAAGCCGGCGTAGGCGTTACGGAGGTCGCCGAAGTCACTGGTTTTCCCGAGATGCTCGACGGACGCGTCAAGACGACGCACCCGCGCATCCACGCAGGGATACTCGCGGTGAGGTCGCGCCCTGATCATCTCGCCGCCCTTGAAAAGAACGGGATCCGGACCGTCGACCTCGTGGCCGTGAACCTGTACCCTTTCGAGGAGACCGTCGGAAAAGGCGCAAAGCATGAGGAGGTGCTCGAACAGATCGACATCGGCGGGCCCTCCATCATCCGCGCCGCCGCCAAGAACTACCGGGACGTCGCCGTCCTGACGTCGCCTTCGCAGTACCGCCCGGTGTTGGAGGAATTGGAAAAGACCGGCGGCCTCACGGCGGAGACGCGGCAGCGCCTCGCCGCCGAGGCGTTCGCGCACACCGCCCGTTATGACACGATAATAGACCAGTATTTCAGGCGCCAAGTCTTGAAGGATGACTTCCCGCAGCACCTCAACCTCTCTTTCGAACGTATACAGAACCTTCGCTACGGCGAGAACAGTCACCAGCGCGCGGCGTTCTTCGCGGGAAAACCTACTAAGGAACCGTGCGTCGTCAACGCCAAGCAGATCCACGGTAAGGAACTCTCGTTCAACAACATCCTCGACGTGGACACGGCGATCGAGTGCGCAAAGGAGTTCTCCCGCCCGAGTGTCGTCATCGTGAAGCATGCGACCCCGTGCGGAATCGCGAGCTCAGATTCCATATCGCAAGCGTTCAAGCTGGCATATCAGTTCGACACTTATTCGCCGTACGGCGGCGTCGTGGGGCTCAACCGCGAGGTCGACGAGGAGACCGCTCGCCAACTCGCGGACATCTTCCTTGAGGTCGTCGTCGCTCCCGGTTTCGTTCCTCACGCCTTGGCGCTTCTTGAGAAGAAAAAGAACGTGCGGCTTCTCGAAGTGAAGGGTTTCGAGCATCACGGGCACTTCGCGGGACTCCAATTCCGCGGCGTCGTTGGTGGCCTTTTGGTGCAGGACCGCGACATCCGTGAACCCGATGTTTCCACATGGAAAGTCGTCACGAAGGTCCACCCTAGCCCCAAGGACATGCGTTCGATGCTCTTCGCCTTCAAGGCTGTGCGCCACGTGAGGAGCAACTCCGTCATCTTCGTGAAGGAAGAGCACACGATCGCAATCGGCGGCGGGCAGACGTC
Organism: Euryarchaeota archaeon; assembly: GCA_016207515.1. Lineage (NCBI taxonomy): Archaea > Methanobacteriati > Methanobacteriota > Methanobacteriota archaeon. The sequence continues at coordinate 22,304 of JACQPN010000015.1, forward strand.
CAGGGTCGACGCGACGTTCATCGCGACGAAGAAAGGTGGCGAGAACATCCGTGGCTCGATAATGGCGAGCGAGGCGTTCTTCCCCTTCCGGGACTCGATCGACCAGGCCGCGAAGGCAGGGGTCGTTGGTATCGTGCAGCCCGGTGGTTCGATCAGGGACGAGGAGTGCATCGCAGCGGCGGACGAGGCCGGAATCGCGATGGTGTTCACAGGACAAAGGGCGTTTCGGCACTAGACCGGCCACCCCCGTGGGGCTCTAATCCTCGAAACCCAAATAAGAAGAAAGGGCCGTGTGTAGTCGAATGACGCGGCCATCAGGCCCAAAGATGACAATGGCGCGTGCTCGTCTGTTGGTGGCAGCCCGTGGCTACAAGTTGCTATCGACCGAGATTCAGAACACTGAAACGCCGTTGCTCATCTATTGCCCCAGGCACGGCCCGTTCACGAGAACCATTCACGCAATTCAGAAGGGGCGAAAGTGCCAGAAATGCGGTCGCCCTCGGAGATCCTTGGAGGTTTCGCGCCGTATAGTTACGGAACGCGGTTATCAACTGCTCTCTATACGTTACCGAAACGTCAACGAGAAGATGCAGATCATGTGCCCAAAGCACGGCGAATTTCAGAAATCGATGCACGACGTGAAGAAGGGTGCCGGGTGCCCAGGGTGTGCCCGACGCCCGCGGCTTGACATCGACCAGGTTCGCACGCTCGTTAAAGAAAAAGGCTACGACCTCATTGCCACCGAGTACGAGAACGTTTATTCTCCGATTGCGCTTCGGTGTTCCCTACACGGAGAATTTAGGCAACGGCTCGCGGCAATCAAGCGAGGCCACGGGTGTCAGCAGTGTGGTCGCGCCAGAATTGGAAAGCACAATCCGCGAGAAACCCCGCGTGAGGTTCAAGACCAGATCGTGACGTTGTATTCGGAGGGCAAGCCTGCAACGGCAATTTCGCGAAAGCTTGGACTGTCCCTTACGCGCGTTTATTGGACGTTGAAGCGACGAGGAATCGCCCGCCGGACCCTTGGTCAGTATCAAACTCAGCGGATCGGTGCCCTCTCCAGGAAACTAGAACTCAGGGTACTACCCGGTGGCGCCATCGGCAAGGCAGGCGATGCCCTCTTCGCTCAGTGCCCGTGCGCTCGCTGTGGGACCAAGCGATGGGTACGAATAGAAGGAGAGAAGCCAAGGTCCACTCGCTGCATGAATTGCAACGAGCCGCGACCAAAAGTTTCCATTGAAAAGATCGCTCGTGTTGCAATGGGGCGCAATTACCCACTTCTCAGTGCCGCGTACGCAGGCAACAAGGCGCCCCTCTCATTTGGGTGTGACACGCACGGACCGTTTTCAATGACCTGGAACTCATTCTCGAGGGGACAAGGGTGCCCCAAATGCGGGATCGAACGTCGAAGCGCCAAGCGCCGACTCAACGTGAAGAAAGTCGACGAATACTGCCTCGCCCTCGGTTACGAGCGCCTCAGCTCGTACGACAAGAATTCGACGAAGCTGACGTTACGATGCGTGCGCGACGGTTCCACGTTCCAAATGAGATTCAACGACCTTCAGTTTGGCCACGGCTGCCCGACTTGTAATGCCTCAATCGGCAGTTACCCCGAGCGACTCTGCCGTTACTACTTTGAATTCTTCACCGGCAAACCGTTCGTTCGCCAGCGGCCCGCCTGGCTTGACGGCCTGGAGGTGGATGGTTACAACGACGAGCTCCGTCTTGGTTTCGAGTACAACGGGCGTCTGCATCGCTTGGAGCTAGAACACTTCTATCGCGAAAAGGATGGTCCAAGGTCCTTCTCGCGGCGGCTCGAGAATGACCGGCGAAAGCAGGCGATGTTTTCGGCCGCGGGTCGTCGGTTGGTCGTCATCGGCGACGAGATTCATGCGAGAGACCTTGGTCGCCACATACATCAAGAACTTTCCCGACTGGGGGTACGGGCTCGTCAAGAAACCATACCAAAGCCAAGGGAAATGCCGCTCCTAGTTCCTCGAAAGTGGGAGGGGAAGCTGGAGTACTACCAGTCCTATAGTCGAGACCCAATAATAGGCCCGTACCGAGGAAGTCAACATGCCTTAACCCGTAGCTGCCTCGATTGCAATCGAACGTACGAGACGATCCCGTACGATGTGAAGAAGGGAAGGGCTTGCCCCTTTTGCGGTGGGAGCCGGCTTGCAGTCGACGCGTTGGAAAAGTTGATTGGGGCGCGAAGTCAAGGCCGCGGAGGGCTGGTTGGAGGTTACAAGCCCGGTACGAAACTACGCATTACCGATTGTGGCCATGGCCATGAATTCAAAGCCAGTGCCTATTCTCTTCGGCGCTGCTCATGGTGTCCACAATGCACGAACGCGGCGAGAAAATCCCTTCTCGATTATCAGGTCGTCGGTCTCCAGTCCGGACTCTGGTCGTTGGCGTTGGCCTTCCAAAGGACCAACACCACGGCACCATGGCAATGCGCCGAATGCGGACATTTCGTTCTCCTGCGGTACGCCAGCGTCGCCGCAGGACAGGCGTGCAAGTACTGTTGGTTCGAAGGCCGTCGCCGAAGTCGGACCGGTAAACTTATCACTCAACTGCGAAAAACCTAGTTTGGCCGCGGGTGTTCAAGAGCGGCCTGGACCTTCTTCGCGATGGCCAAGAGCCCCTTCGCCGCCTCCGACTCCGGAGCCGCAAGGACGTAAGGCCTGCCTTTGTCCCCGTTGAGCGCGACCGCCGGGTCGATGGGTATCCGTCCGAGGAAGGGCACGCCCATCTTGCGCGCCGTCTCCTCGCCTCCTCCGGACTTGAAGATCTCGTGCCGCTTCTTGCAGTTCGGGCAGGTGAAGCCACTCATGTTCTCCACTATCCCGATCACGGGGATCTGCACCATCTTGCAGAAGTTCACGGCCTTCCTGATGTCCATGAGGGAGACGTCTTGGGGTGTCGTGACGATGACCGCCCCGTCGCCTTGGGTCTGGGGGATCTCCTGGCTAACCGAAAGCGGCTCATCGCTTGTTCCGGGGGGAAGGTCCATCACGAGGTAATCGAGGTCTCCCCACGAAACGTCGCCGAGGAACTGCTTCATGACCCCGATCTTCCAGGGACCGCGGCCGATGAACGGCGTGTCGGCGGCAAGTTGCACGAGGCCGGTGGAGACGATCTTCACGCCGTCGGCCTCGACCGGATAGACCGTGTTCTCGTCCCCCGTAAGTCTCTGGTCGAAGACGCCCGCCATCCGCGGCACGTTGGGGTTCGTGATGTCGAGGTCGAGAAGCCCCACTCGCGCCCCCAATCGCCGCAGCGAATACGCGAGGTTCACGGCAACCGTGGATTTCCCAACGCCGCCCTTGCCGCTCATGACGGCGACCTTGTGGGCCATGCGGGAAAGGTTGCGCATCCGTTTTTCGGCTTCCTTCAACCTTTCGAGGGCGGCCTCGTCGACCATCGGCAAGGCGTCGCCGGGCGGGGGAGGTCGCGAGGACGTGTGGGCCACGCTCGGCTGAAAGCGCGGCGCCCTTAATTCTTTTTGGCCCGCGATTAGACTCATCGAGCGCGCGTATTCACGTCGTCGGCGGGGCCCGTGGCGGGAAGCGCCGTTCTTGGCGGTTACGGGCTTTGCTTCGACCAATGTTGAAATAGGGGCCCTCTTATACGAAAGGCGAAACATGGTGGAAGAAGAAACTGACGTCGACGGTCCTTTCGCACCAGCCGTCGCATACTCCGAGATGGATCTTTCCTGGGAGATGAAGAAGGCGCTCCAGACGATGGGCTACGAGCACCCGACGGAGATCCAGGCGAAGGTCATCCCCGTTATCCTGTCCGGCCGCGACGTGATGGCACAGGCGCAGACCGGAACGGGAAAGACCGCCGCCTTCGGCATCCCGCTCGTCGAAAGACTGCCGCCGCATTCCAAGGACGTGTGCGCGTTGGCCCTCGTCCCCACGCGGGAACTCGCCGAGCAGGTGGCAGAAGAGATAACCGAGCTCGGCCACGTGAAAGGCGTGAGGACGCTTGCGGTCTACGGCGGGGCGTCGATGAACCGGCAGGTGCAGGAGCTGTCGAAGGGCGTCGAAGTGGTGGTCGGGACGCCCGGCCGCATCATGGACCACATGCGCAGGCAAACGCTGCATTTTCGCAAGCTCCAGTTCCTCGTCCTCGACGAAGCGGACCGTATGCTCGACATGGGGTTCATCGACGACATCAATTGGATCATGCGCCATATCCCGAAGGGCATCCAGACGCTCCTCTTCTCGGCCACCATCCCAGGCCCGATAGAGGCGATCGCCCGGCGCTACATGAAGGACCCCGAGACCGTCCGGGTCGCCGCGAAGAAACTCACGCTGGACACGACGGAGCAGATATACTTCGAGGTCGGTTACAAGAACAAGGTGTGGGCGCTCTACCGGGTGCTCGAGGCCGAGAAGCCCGAACTCGCCATGGTCTTCTGCAGGACCAAGCGCGAGGTGGACAAGGTGGTGAAGCTCCTGAGAAGCCACGGGTACGACTGCGAACCGTTGCACGGGGACATGCCGCAAGGGGCACGCACGCGCGTCATGGAGAGTGTCCGGACCGGGAAAGTGAAGGTGCTCATCACGACCAACGTCGCCGCGCGGGGTATCGACGTCCTCCACACGAGCCACGTCATCAACTACGACATGCCCGAGGACCCCGAATGGTACGTCCACCGGATCGGCCGCACGGGAAGGGCGGGGCGGACAGGAAAGGCCATCACCTTCGTCACCAACGACGAACGGGGCCTCCTCTCGCAGATTGAGTCGGCGAGCGGGTCCAAGGTGAAGCTCCGCAAGGTCCCCGAGTCGGCGGGGGGAAGGGATCGCATCCGGCGCATCGACGACTTCAACGAATTCGCAAGCCCCATCGGTGTCGTTCGCTTCCGGCTCGACGTGGGCAAACGAGACGGTGTCGTCATGATGGGCCTTTTGCGGGAGCTTGCAAGCCGGGCGCGTGTTCGCGACAGCGATTTCGGCCTCATCCAGGTGCACGAGGCGTTTTCGGAGCTAGAACTCCCCCAGCGGGTCGCAGGTGAGGTCTACCGCGCGGTGAACGGCAAGCAACTCTACGGCAAGGTCGTGGAGATGCGGCCCATCAGGGAATGAGAGGCCGCCCGCATCCCTTTGCATTGTCATGACCATGGTCGGCATTGACATGTAGAGGAAAAGTTATTATTCGGGGCAGCTTCGCCTCCACGATGGACCCCCTTGTCCCGGCGGCGGCCGGCATGATAGGACTCGCCTTTGCAATCTTTGTGGCCTCTAAGTTCCGCGAGAAGCGGCGAACGAGCGACGCCCTTTGGACGGTGGGGCTCCTCCTTTATGCGATCGTCTCGTTCATCGAGGCCTGGGTGATGATCGGCGGCTGGACGATCCCCCTGTACAGGATATATTTCGTGATGGCGCCATCCCTCGTCGGGCTATTGGGCGCCGGCACCATCAGGTTCGTGGCCGACGCCAAGAAGGCGCGGTTCTTCACCGTCTTCATCGCGGTCCTCATCGCCGTCGCAGCGGTGGGGCAGTTGGCGATCGTTTTGCACCTCGACACCCCAGTGACCTCGGAGGGGACGACGATGGCGCTCAACGACTGGGGAAGTGAGCTCGGCGGGAAAGCCATTCCCTTCCCGCAGCCCGCGCGCGTCGCGTTCCTCCTCCTCAACATCGTAGGCGGATTAGCCCTCATCCTGGGGGCGCTATGGAGTTGGCGGGCGACCAAGCGCATCGGGGTCCTCCTCATAGCCTTTGGCGCCATGCTCCCCTTCGCGGCCGGGAGCCTCAGCACCCTCGGCCTCGTGGAAGCAAGGATCATCGCCCAGTTCCTCGGGATCACCCTGATGTTCGCGGGTTTCATCAAGTCGCAAGATGCTGTCGGCGCAACGAAGCAGCAGGCGGCAAACCCTCAATGAGCCCGGACCCACTCGTCCTCTTCGTCGACGCGATCCTGTTCTTCCTAGCCCCGGGGAGCTCGCTCCTTCTCGCCCTTTTTCCTGGGCGTAGACTCGCATCAAGGCACGGCTGGGCGTACTTCACCTTCATCGCGGTCGTTTCGAGCGCCGCGATGACGATACTCGTGGGCGCCGCGTTGGGGTTTGCCCCCGCGGAGGGCGGCCTCTTCAAGGGTGGCGCGACCGGCCTCCCGATCCTTGAGACAACGATCGGCGTAGCGACGCTCGCGCTCCTTTGGACGGCGAGACGCAGGGGTGCCTTCGCCACCGGCTTGCTTCCATCGAAGGACGCGCCCGCGGTGATCGAAGTGCCATCGCCCGACTTGAAGGCGGGACGGTTGGAGGACCTCCAGATCGAACGGCATCGCCTGCGTAACCCCAAGAGGCGCCCCTCGACAGGCCCCCATCCACGCGACGACGTCGAGGGACGCGCCGAAAGGCTACGCGCCGTCGAGGGGGCGATATCGTCGCTCGAATCGGAACCGCGGTGATCGGGCGCGCCCTAGATGCGGCAAGTGACCCGGCGGCGCAGTTGCAGCGCCGTCAGGACCTCTTCCCCGATATCGCTTTTCCTTGAGATCTTGATCTCGCCCTTGCGCCCGATGGTGGCCGTGAAGAAGGATTCGCCGTCGATGCATACGTCCACGGGCCGACCCGAGTACTCGGGCTCCAGGATGAGCACGATGTTCTGCTTCGATTTCCGGATCTCGGGCGTCAACTCCGCCCACTGCTTTGCCTCTTCCCGCCGGCCCTTCTTCACACGGTCCTTCAACGGTTCGACGTCGATCTTGATCCCGACGTCGCCCTCGACCTCCTGGATGTTCTTGCCGCCCTTCCCGATGAGGCGTGGGATCTCCCATTCCTCGACGAACACCTTCGCCGAATTCTCCCCCGTGATCTCGACTTGCACGTCCCCCTCGACGTGCTTGCGGATGAGGCGGAGAAGTGTGGATTCCGCCATGCGGTCGCGAGCCGAGAGGTTCCCGTCCTTCCCGCCCTTCACCGGCATGACCACCACTTGCTCGCCGTAGGTGTAGATCTCGAACTCCGCCTTCTTCGTGACGAAATCGCGCACCTCGATGACGGGGCGGGCAAGATCGGCCTCCTGCATGCCGTGCGGCACTTTCACAGTGAAGGAAAGCTCGAGGATCGTGTCGATGCGCCCCTTGGCGATGTGGATCACGGTGTCGACCACCTGCGGGATCATCCCGAGCTCGACGCGGCCGATGAGACGCTGGACTGCGTCGATGGCCCGGTTCGCGTGCGTCACGCCCACGAGTCCCACGCCGGCGAGGCGCATGTCCGCGAAGATCTTGAAATCGTCGGTCTTGCGGACCTCGTCGTAGACCACGAAATCGGGGCGCACAAGAAGCAGGATGTCGCTCGTGAGGGCCATGTCGCGCTCCAGCGGCCCGTACTGGGTGATCTCGTCGCCGACCTGCAGATCGCGCGGCGACTCCATGGTCTTCACGATGGCGCCCTGGCGCGACAGGTGCTCGGCGATGGCCTGCGCGAATGTCGACTTTCCGCTTCCCGGAGGTCCGCTCACGAAGACGCCGCGCGAATAGTCCTGTAGACGTGCGAGCAGTTCTGGCGCGAGGCCGTAGTCGCTTATGCCGAGTTTCACGACGGGCCGGACGGCCGTTATCTCGACGCCGTCCGCAAACGGTGGGCGGGCGATGGCGATCCGCATGTTCCCGAGCTGTACCACGGTCGCGCCGTGGCGTTCGATCTCGACGAACGAATTCTCGTCGCGTTTGGCGGCCTCGATTATGTCGCGCGCCATGCGAGAGAGGCGTTTCTCGTCCAAGACTTCCTCTGACAGCCGCACGAGTTCGATCTTCGCCGGCTCCCCGCGCTTGGCAAGCGGTGCACAGTTCTGTTTGAGGTGGACGCTCATCGTCTCCGCATCGAAGTACTTCATGAGTTCGAGTTCGGAGACCGCCTTCGTCTCCTCCTCACGCCTCTCGGGCCGCAAGTAAGTGACTCGGATGCCCTTCGATCTCGCCACATGCGACTGCACCGAATCGCTCGTCAGGAGTGTCCCCCCGCGCTCCTGCGCGACGCGCCGGATCATGGCGTCTATCTCCCCGCTCTGGGCGAGTTCTATGTCGTCGAGGCTCGGCCGCTCGCCGAGGAACTCTATGCGGACCCCGGCTGCGTCCTTCAACTGCTGGATCTTGATGAGTTCGTCGAGCCCATTGAAGCCGGTCTCCCTCCCTTGGTTGGCCTGGTACTCCAACTCGGCGATGACCGCTTCGTGGATGAGCACGTCGGCGTTCTTGATGTCTCCTCGTTGGAGCATGAGGGTGATCCTGCCGTCGACGATCACCGAGGTGTCGGGGACGAGGATCGTTCTAGCGGGTCTCTCTTCGAATGGCGTCATCGAGGCTCACCGCTCAATCGTTACGAGTGGTGTTAAAGTAATCGGTGGGCGGCTCCGGTGGAAACGGGCCGCCGCTCCCCACCGGCGTGAAAGTCGATCTGGCACGCCGGAAGGGCAAGCGGACAACGCCCACGGCGACCCAGGCGATCAGGCCGGTTTCAGCGGGTCGAAGTACTTGAGGGCCATGACCACGATGGCCATGAGAAAGGCGCCGATCAGGACGAAATATGGGTTGATCTTCAGCGCGGTCTCTTCTTCCGCGTCGAAGTAACGGATGAGGCCCGCCGCTTGTTGGAAACCGGGGTTGCGCGAGTCCTTCTTGGCCATTGTTTTCGACAAGAGTGGATGCCCTATTTAAGCGTTCTCGGGCGTGTCCGGCGCCTCCCGACCGTGCGAATGTTCCCCAATGCGGCCGGGGGCCACGGTGGTGAGGACCCGCGCCGGCGCCCCGCGTCCACCACGGGCGTTTTATTATCTGATGCGGCCTTGCTGACGCGTGGCGCGTAAGGTCCCGCCGGAAGACCTCGTGGTCGCGGCGATCACGAAGGTCCTCGCGGAAAACGGTGTCGTGACCAGCCAAGGCCGTCTACGCTCCCTTGTGGCCGAGGAACTCGCCGCGTTCGACGGGGACTACACGGTCTCCGCGGACCGCGCGCGTCAACTTGCCGTCCGAAAAGGCGTCGCCCGCATCGAGATCCATGCCCGGCGCGGCGAACATAGAACCCTCGAATCGTGCCCTGTCTGTTCGTCCCGGCTTTCAAAGGTCAAGAACCGGACGCTCGACGGCAGCGAAGTGCATGTGGGCGTGAAGTGCAAGAGGTGCGGCTTCTGGGTCGGACAGAAAGGCCGCGTGCCGTCGAGGTACGTCTTCTACGACAGGCGTCGCAAAGTCGGTCGAAAGGCCGTGAGGGGCCGCCGCGGGGTCGGGCAGTTGGGCGGCCGATAACGTGCATCGGGCTTTGCTAACGCGAGGGTTTGCGTAGCGCGAGGTGGTACGAAGTCCATGAATAACCCTCGTGCTCCAGCACGATGTGCGGGTAGCGCGAATACCCGACCTGTTCGCCTCGGGCCATGCGTTCCCCATCGTCGATAGCCTCCTGGAACCTGACGGGGCGCTCTAGGGTGCGTGGCGATATCGTCTCCTGCAGGTCATCGACGGGCCGGCAGCCCGACGGGTCGATGATGAGCTTCTTGAGTTCGGCGAGGTCGAAGACGAGGAACCCCGGAAGTCCTATGCCGCCCGGCGGCCCCTTGATGCGGTACTCCGTCGACAGCGTGAGGACGCCCCCCGGTTTGAGGACGCGTCCCATCTCGGAGGCGGCGCGCTCAACGTCCTTCCAATCGCCGAAATGCTCGATCGAGCTCGAAGAGAAGACGAAGTTGAAAGTCTCGTCCTCGTAGCGTAGCTCGCGACCGTCCATGTGCTGCGTCACGAGGCGCCGGTTGTTCGACTTTATGTAAGGGTAGACCGTCTCGGGGGATTGGAGCATCTGGGGCGCCGCATCCGCCGCCCAAGCACCCGGGGCAAGGTAAAGGTCGGTGGCGAAGACCCATCGGAAGAGGTGCGTCAGGTTGAATATCGTGGGCTCGCGACCCGCGCCGACGCCCAACGCGAAGCCGCGCTCGCCTCGCGAAAGGAGTTTCTCGGCGGCGAGGATCGCCATGCCGATCTCCCAAGGTTTCCTGTATTCGAAGCCTGCGGGCCATCCCGGTTGGTACGGCCTCATGTAATGCGCCTGTGTGCGCTCCAAGACGCCAAGGAGGTCGGGGTGCGAGAAGTCCTCCAGTTCGCAGGGTTTGTTGAACCTGAAAGCGCTCATCCGTCGACCCTGACGCCGCGGCTTGATTTATTCCCTTCGGACGACGGTGTCGTCGACGGGGCCCTCGTTGCGGCCCGCAACCGGGGGGCCGGGCACCGACGGGCCCTTAGGTGCGGCGGCGGCGCGCGAGGAGCGCTATGGCGATGGCGCCCGCGAGCATCGCTCCGGTCTCGAACCCGGGCGTGTTGTTCGCCTCCTCTTCGGCGGCGATCGCTTGGGCCGTGATGTTCTCCCGGTCGAAGAACACCTCTTCGGGCACTTTGACGCCGGTGGTCACGATGGTCGTCGTGAGGAGACTCGCTTTGAACGCCTTGTCCGAGCCGCTCGTCGCATTCACCCGTATCTTGCCGATCTCGCCGTCCTTCGCATCGGAGGGCGGCGTCACGGAGAGCGCGAAGTTGGCGCTTTCGCCGGGCCCGAGGTTGAAGTCTGCAGCCGGGACCACTTTCCCAAGCCACGCTGCCGTCTCGGGGAACGCTTCGATGTGGACAGTGTCGTTACGCTCGCCCTCGTTCACCACGGTGAGGTAGTAAAGAGTGGAGTTTCCGGGGTTCGCGTACTTCTCGAGCCCGACGTTCTTGTCATAGTCGAGCGTTATCAACGCCGACGTGAGTTGCGGGATGACGACCTCGCCGCGTAGCACTGGAAGCTTGATCGCGCTCGAGCGCGGGACGAAGCTTGCGAACTGCTCGCCGGAGGTGCCTCCGATTATCCCGTTGGTCGCCGAGGCGCCTTCCAATTGGACTCGCGCGAGGACGCTCATGTACTTCGACCCTGCGGCGGGGAGCTTCTTGGTCGAGGAGGGTTTGAACTTGAAGACGAACTTCGTCTCGCCGCCGCCTACCGCCTGCGAATCGGTTCCCTGGCCTATGAGGAGGTTTCCGTAGTATAGCGCGAAGTCGACTCTCATCGTGCCCGGCACGGCCGTCGTGTAGGCGAGCGTCGCCTCCGCCTCCTTCTCGGGATCGAGAAGGAACGGGCCAGGTAGGGGCGCGTCCGAATACCGGCGGGTCGAGGATCCGCAGGGGCCTCCGAAGCAGATGCCCGCATTGAAGGCGCTGGAGACGGGTTCGTCGGGGCTTCCATCGGACTTGAGCGGGTTCAGGTAGACCTCCGTGCCCGCCAGTCCAGTGGCTATGATCACGGGATCGAGGACCCCGCCCTGCGCCTCGTAGGGTCTGCTGTGGAAGTATAGCGTGTTCTCCTCGGGAGAGAGGGGCTTCACCGCGTAGAGTGCGATCTTGACGCGCCCGACCATGTCCTCGTCACCGACGACGGTGCCCGTGACGACGACACTTGCGGTGTCAAGGTGCTTGGTGCTCTTCGGCGGCTCGACAATGAGGGTGATGTTCCGGGAGCTTTGTGCCGGCATCACGACGCTGTCGACCGCGCGCACGTTCCAGTCCTTCTGGCTCGATTGCACGGTGATTGCCACGATCTTCTTCGCCGGCGCTTTGTTGACCACGGTGATCGGGATTGCGGTCGGTTCGCCGATGCGGACGGCTTGCGGTTGCGACCCGTCGTCCTCGAAACTCACTTGGCCGAAGGGTCCGAACTGGCTAGAGGAGGACGAGCGTCCGCTACCGGTCGTGAGGACGAGCATCGCGTTGGTCGTCGGGACGCCGAAGACGAAGCTCGCGTCGAACTTCCCGGTGTCGGGGGCCGCGTCGTTCGCGGGGATCGGCATCAGTTGGTTCGAGGTCGCCCGGAAATTGGCGATGGATTCCCCGCGCTTCGGCGTGGATTTCTGGCCGGAGGTCCCGATGAGCAGTTCTTTCGGCACCTTCACCGAGAGGGTGCTGGTCGCGAGTTCGACGCGAGCCGGCAGGTTCGCCTTGAAGTCGAAGCCGTCGTCGAAGTCGTCGGTGTCGTTACCTTGGAGCTTCGCCTCGTAGAGGCTGGCGAACGCGTCGGGTTCGGGAGTCGTCGATTGACAGCACTGGAAGGGCTGGTAGTTGAGGCCCACCCGGTACGTGTGGTCGCCGCTCGGGCCGTCGAAGTAGAGGGAGTAACTCGAAGAGATGAAGACACTATGGGTGGCGGTATCCACCACAGCGTCGAGCTTGTTCAACGCCAGCGAGATGTCGAAAGCCCGGTCGGTCTCGTTGTGGATCTTGAAGCCGACGATGTCCACGTTGTCCGTAAGCGCGCTTTGCGGCAGCGCCGTCCCGTCGTTCCCGCCGAAAGACGTCGTGTCGCCCGGCCGATCCGTGAAGTTGAGAACTCCGTCCTCGCCGGGCTTCGCGGCGGCAAAGTGCACCGCCGATAGAATGAGCGATCCTGCCATCAGAGCCGTGATCAACGTCCTAGCCTGTCCGTTCATCCTTTCACAACCGTCGTCTCAATCGAATAACTGCCCTTGAATTGTCCAAGATCGAGCACTTCCCCGGTCTGGGGCGTGACGCGGAAGCCCCATGCCGTGTGCTCGGCGTATGGCGAGTCGGCCATCCGCTCGTTCGCGGGGATGTTGTAAGTGCGCGTGTTGCCGCTCGTCGTCCCTCCGACGCCGGGCTGCCAGACGGTGGAGTCCGCTCCGTGAAACTGGAGGCCGAGCCCCACGGGTCCGGCGCCTTCCGCCTCCCACGTGAGTTTCACGACGACCATCTTAGTCTCTATGGGGACGATCGCATCGCGCGGCACCTTCACCTCTTTCGGTGCGGATAGGGCCGGCGTCGCCGCGCCGTCGAAGACACCGCTGTCCGTGAAGAGCTTGAAGGAGGTGCGGCCCACCCAGAAATCCGGGTGCGGGGGGCCGATGTACAGTTCGCCGCCGTTATGGGCCTTGACGGTGACGCGGATGCTTCCGTTCGCAAGCCCCACTTGTTCGGTGTATTGGGGGTCACCCAAGGCATCGACCCGGAAGGCCCACTTCGACACGGCGTAATGCGGCAGGTCGGCCTGCGTCTCGGTGATCTTGATGGACCTTATGCCACCGTTTCTCACGGGGCCAAGGTCGTTGTAGACGGGAGAATCTGCCGCGTGGAAGGCGAGTCGAAGGCCCGTGATGGTGTTCGAGGCCCATGAGATGGTTATGTTCACCAGATCAGCGCCCGTGGGGACGATCTGGCCGTCCGGAAGGGAGAATTCGGCGTGGCCGAGGCTCACCTGTTGGCCCTGTACGCCTTCGAGAAGCGGCAAAAGCGTGAGGGGTACGTCGGCCGCCATTATCTCCATCTCGGAACGGCCGCCCCAGTAGTCGTGGTAGTGCGCCTTGTGCGTCTCGAAGTAGGCCGCGGCGGATTCGTTGATCTGTTGTTCGCGCTCTTCGACCTTCGTGAGTTCCTTCGGCTCGCCAGATTGCGATTGGAGGTTTCCCGTGCCAGGTTCGGTTCCGGGCGTGGGCGGCGCGCTCGTTTGGTCGCCGATGCAACCGGCTGCCATGACACCGAAAAGTAGCAATGCCACGATTGCCACGGCCTTCCTTCCCTCGCTCATTGTCCGAACTACCTCCTTCGAGACTATATATATCGACTGGACTGGTCATTGAAATATTTTGAGGTCGCCGTGTTGACCAACTTTTGGTGAATGGCGCCTTGCCGCCTACGGAGTCCCTAGCTGTAATCGGTCGGTTTTCGATACGAAAAGGCATTCTTGGACAATTGTCGCTTTTTGGTGGCCTCGGCGTAACAAATCCGGTCTGAAACCTTGCCAACGCAACATGTCAACGCACGCCTCGCCGCGAGGGCCGCGCGTCGCGTTCGTCGGCGGACTTCATTCACTCATCGCTACGCTTGCCGCCCGAGCGGAGGTAATCGACGAGCCCTGGCGTGATTATCACCTTCCCGTCCACGACGGGATACCCATATGGCAGGAACGTTGACGTCACCCCATCGTGGTCGATCTCGAGTTCGGTCGTGAACTCCAGGTCGGCGAGCCTTCCGCCCAACCGGATGTATTTCGCGGTGAAGACCGCCATGTCGATCGGAAGCTGGATCGGGCCGAGGTGACGCAAAGTGGCGTCCAATTTGCTTGTGACGAGGCGTCCGGTGCGGCCATCGAACGTCTCTGTGCCGAGGATGCCACCGACGACTACTGCGTCGTGCGTTTCGAAGTCTTCCGCCGACAATTCCTGCGCCGCCGTCGGGTCAAGCACCACGGCTTTCCTTCCCCTAAGGTGGACGCCGGCGTCTTCGGGGCGCACATTCGCGAGGCGCCGGAGACGGGAAGTCATCGCATCGCCATGGACACTCGTGAACGTCACGCGTCCAAGTCTTCCTTCGGACCAAAGGTCGACCGCGTGCACGTACTCGAGCTCAAGCCAGTGCGATAGCCGCAGCTCGCAATTCTCGATCACGAGCTCGATGGGGGCGTCCATCCCCGCTGAATTGGACGCGGGTTATTAAGGCGTGCCCGTCCGGTCGTTCGCCCCGGGCCGATGGCCGAGCGGGCCCCGGCACGGATCGGGGCCGCGGCAGCGAACGGTCTTCTTGCCGCGTCTGTCCGGCATTTCGCACCCGCTCGCCAGGATATCGCATCTTGGACTCTCGTGCGGACTCGCCGGGATATCGCATCCTGGACGGTACAACGGCTCTCCGCACTTTACGATACAACAGTTTCTTAGGCCGCTCGTCCGATAAGGGCCCATGGGAAAGACCGCGGCCGCGCGCTCCGGCGACTCGAAAGGATTGGCCTACCTCTACGAGATACGCCCGGTCCCGATGCTCGCAACACTTCTTGCCGCACTCCTTGGCGCACTTTATGCCGCAACCCCGGGCTCGTTGGACCTTACGCGTCTTCCCGTTTACCTCCTCGCCGTTGCCGCGGCCCTCTACTGCGGACACGCGTTGGACAGTCTGGTCGATTACCATCGCCGCGGCGAGACGAAATTCGTCTACATGGGATTCTTCGAAGACAGCGGAGGACTCCTCTCGGAGCGCGAATTGGCGGCCGCGGCGTTCGTCGCGTCGGCCATCTGGTTGATCGCGTCCCTCTCGCTTGCTCCCCCGGGGAGCGCCCTTTTCGCCGTCTCGTTCGCGGGGTTCGTGATCGCCGCGCTTTACAGCTTCGCGCTTGATCGTCACCCCGTGACCGTGAGCCTCGCCTATCCGGCCGGGACCGCGCTTGCGATGGTGGGCGGGTTCCTCCTGGCGGGCGGCACGGACGCGTTCGCAATCTTGGCCATCGCAGTACCAATATTCGTGTACCTCGTGGGCGGCAAGATCGTTTCCGACCAGATAGATTTCGAGGCCGATTCGGCGATCGCCAAACGGACGGTCGTCGTTGTCCTCGGCAGGGAGCGCGCCAAATGGTTCGGTTACTCCCTCTGTGTGGCGGCCCTGATCGTCGCGCTCGCATCCGCGGGCCTTGGGTACCTCCCGATGATATCCACGGCGGGTATCGCGGGCGCGTCGATCCTGCTCTTCACCAGTTTCCGGATGGAGGCGGCGAAGGGTGTGCTCGCCCTCGTTGCCGGGGGCTACGTGTTCCTCATTTCGACGATTGCGCCCCTCATCTACTGAAGGGCTATCAATCGGGCGCCGCCCTCCAATAACATTTAAGTCGCAAGAGAGCCGCTATGAACCGATGACGAGGGCAGGGAGCCCGTTTTTGTTCGTGGTCATGGTGGCAGGGCTCATGACGGCAGGGTGTGTGGCAAACCAGGAGCGCGAGACGCCGCTCATCGAGGACCTTCTCCCCGTCGCGGCCCCTTCGAGCGCCTTCACACCCGTGGCCGCGGATGGCATCGTCAAGCTCCGTTGCTTCCCCATAGGCGACAAGACGGGTTGCAATTTCGAAACGACCGTCTCGCCCGAGACGCGCCAAGGTAACGAGGTCACGGTCGCCGTGAACCCCAAAGACGCCGGGAACATCGTCGCGGGGGCGAAGGACTACACGCCCGACACGGCAGGCGAATGCGTCTGGGACGGCGTCTACTCGACGCACGACGCCGGAAAGACGTGGTCGAGCAAAAGCCTCCCCGGATCCCCATGGCTTCTTGTGAACGACGCCGGCAGCTTCGAACTCAACGAGATGAGCAACTACTGGTGCGCAACGGACCCCGTCGTCGCCTTCGGACCGGACGGCACCTTCTACTACGCCGTCATGGCGTACCAGGGGGACCCCGTGACCGCCAGCAAGATCGGCAAGGACCAGACCGGCACGGGTGTGAACGACGTCGTCTTCAACCGCGTCGCCCAGGTGTGCGCGGTGTCGACGGACGGCGGCAAGACCTTCGATTCGTTCAACGTCATAGACGTCGGCTCCTTCCCCGTCAACTTTCACGACCGGCAGTGGATAACCGTCGACCAGTACGATGGGTCTGTGCACGTCGCGTGGACCTCGGGCCTGGCGTTTGGCAACGTCGCCTACCGTTCGACCGACAAGTGCAAGACGTGGCAGGGACCCGTCCTCCTGGACGACCAGACGAACCCCCTTGGTCCCACCCCCGGGCAGCTCTTCATGTCCACGGGCCCCGCTAACGACGTGTGGATAAGCGGCCGCGCCGGAGACGGCCCATACTTCTCAAAGAGCACCGACGGGGGCGCGACTTTCAGCCCCTGGAAGCGGGCGGTCGAGGCAGAGGACAAGGGCATGAACGCGACTTACAGGTCGGCGGGGCTCGGGTTCATCGCCGTCGATTCGTCCAAAGGCCCTCACTCGGGAAACGCCTACCTCGCGTTCGCGGACACTCGAAACGGCGACCGCGACATGTTCTTGACGCGTTCCACCGACGGCGGGGCCTCGTGGAGCGAGCCGGTGAGGCTCAACGACGACGCCCTGGGGAACGGCGTGGACCAGTTCTTCCCCGCGATAAGCGTGTCGCCCAAGGGAATCGTCGATGTCGCGTGGTACGACAGGCGAAACGGCGACAACTACCTTCTCGACCTCTACTACTCTTACAGCGACGACGGCGGCGCGACTTGGAGCCCGAACTTCCGCGTGACTGAGGTGAGTAGCGACCCCAAGTGGAGCATCCACCAGGCCGGGTTCGTGTTCATCGGCGACTACATCGACATGGATTCATCGGTCGAAGGGGCCCACCCCGTATGGGTCGACACGAGGCACGAGAAGGCGGATGTCTTCGTGGCAAGCATCCTCCGGCCGATAGACCCGAAATGAGTCGGGACCCTGGCCGCGCCGTCAGACGGCGCGTTTCACGAGGACAGCGACGTCGGTCGGGAACCTCGCGACCTCGACGCCCGCCTTCTTGAAGGCGTCCATCTTGGATTGGGCCGTCCCCATTCCGCGGCTGACGATCGCGCCGGCGTGCCCCATCCGTTTTCCCTCCGGCGCGGTGCGGCCGGCGATATAGGCGAAGACGGGCTTCTTCACGTGCTCCTCGACGAACCTCGCCGCTTCTTCCTCGGCCGTGCCGCCGATCTCGCCAACGAGTACAATGGCCTCCGTCTCCGGGTCGGCGTTGAACATGCGCAGAGCGTCGACGAAGGTGGTGCCGACCACGGGGTCGCCACCGAGGCCGATGCACGTGGATTGCCCGACGCCTGCCTCCGTCAGCGCGCTCACGATCTCGTAGGTCAACGTGCCGCTCCTTGACGCGATGCCGACGGAGCCCGGTTTGAAGATGTGGCCGGGAAGTATCCCGACTTTGGCCTTGTGGGCCGGGGACGCCGCGCCGGGACAGTTCGGCCCGATCACCGTCGCGCCCTTGTAGCGGGCGTAGTGGACGAACTCCATGCAATCGTGGACCGGGACGTGCTCGGTGATCACGATCACAGTCTTTAGCCCGGCATCGAGTGCTTCGAAGACCGCGTCCTTGGTGAACGCCGCCGGGACGAATACCAATGACGTGTTCGCTCCGGTCTTTGCGACCGCCTCGGCGCAGCTTTCAAAAACGGGCACCGAGTGGACGGATTGGCCCGACTTCCCCGGAGTCACTCCCGCGACGACCTTGGTGCCGAACTGAAGCATCGCGCCTATGTGGAAAGTGCCCTGATGGCCCGTGGCGCCTTGGACGAGGACCTTCGTGTTCCCGTCGAGGACGATTGCCATCAGATCGGCCTCCGCGCACTTTCCCGTGGATGGCTTCTCGTCCTTTCCGTGTCGACGGTGAGTTTCGCCGCCGCTTGGAGGGTGTCGGCAGAGAGGAGGCCTGCGTGTTGCAGTATCTCCTTTGCCTCCTTCTCGTTCGTGCCTTTGATGCGCGTCACTATCGGGAAGGCGATGGTCTCCGTGTCGAGCACCATCTTCACACCCTTGGCCACCGTGTCGGATTTGGTGATTCCGCCGAAGAGGTTGAGGAGCATCACACTCGGGTCGGCTTTGCGCATGAGGAGGAACGCTTCGCGCACTTTCTCGGGGTTGTCCGTGCCGCCGAGGTCGAGAAAGACCCCCGCTTTCCCGCCGAATTCGTTCAACGCGTCGAGAGTCGCCATCGTGAGGCCAGCCCCGTTCGCGATGACGCCGATCCTCCCGTCGAGCTGGATGAACGCGATCCCCTTCTCCCGGGCCTCCTCCTCCAAGGGCGTGAGTTCCTCGTCCGGTTGGTCGAATTCCTGGTGGCGAAAGAGCGCGCCGTCATCCAAGATCACCTTGCTATCCGCCGCGACGACACGACCGTCCTTCGTGAGGGCCAGCGGGTTTATCTCGAGGAGCTCGGCGTCCATGGCCTTGAAAGCAGAATATAGCTTGGAGAATATGGCGCCCAGTTGCTTCTGCACGTCGGCGGGGAGTCCCGTTCCGGCAAGTAGCGTCCGCGTGTGGAACCCCGAGTATCCGGAAACGGGGTTGACGGTCACCTTCCGGATCTTGTCGTCGGGCACCGACTCTATCTCGACGCCGCCCTCGGTGGAGAACATGAAGAGCGTGGAACGCGTCGAACGGTCGACCAGCACGCCCGCATAGAACTCCCGTTCGAAAGCGAGCTTCTCGACGACGAAGACCTTCTTCACGACGAGTCCCTTGATGGACATCCCGAGGACCGCTTTCACTGCCTCGAGGCCTTCTTCGAAGTTGGCCGCGAACCGTATCCCGCCCGCTTTCCCACGGCCGCCGACCAAGACCTGCGCCTTGATGACCAATGGGAACTTCAAGGACGGTCTCAACGCCTCGAACTCCTCGGGTCTCGATATGACGAATCCCGCGGGCGTCGGGATCGCATGCTTGGCGAACACCTCGCGGCCCTGATATTCGAATAGCTTCATCGGTCTCGTTCGCGCGAAAGCGGTGCCCCTCAATATAAGTTGTGCGCGCCCTGGGCGGCCCGCACCTTCGAGCGCAAAAACGCGGCTCGACCTCCAGGAAAGACCCGGTCATGGCCTCCAAGGGCACCCGCGCGGGCCCACGCACCCTCGCCAAAGGGAGGCGTCGCGCGTCACAGGTGCCCCCGTGGGGCCCCCTCTGGCACGCGCTCGCCTTATGGGACGGTACTGCCATGTCGCCGCGTGCCGCCACCGGAGGGCGCCGACGCGACGATCGTCTCTTCCTATCCAGTGCGAGCACGGGTCAAGTGGTTTCTCGACGGGCCGTCCGTGGTCGCGGTGGTGCCGCGAGCTCCCGCGGGGTTTTTCTCGATCTTGCCGCGACTCCTTGGGTCTCCGCGGACCATCCAGGTCAGGCTCGACGGTTGGGGCCGGGACGTGTGGTTCGAAGCGTCAGGAGAACGGCCCGCACGCGACATCGCGATGGCTCTCGCCGCGCGCGAGGCGAGTCCCAAGCCTCCAAGCGGGGAAAACGTCAAAGACATGGAAAGACGCCTGTCGATGTTCCTCGCGGGCCTTTCCAAGGCGGGGGCGGTCATCCTCTTGGCAGGCCCTTCGCATGCGGCGGACGAGGAAGTGCCGTTTGCGGATCTTTCGAGCGCCTCGTGTCGACGCTGCGGGCGCACGACGTTGGTCTACGAGCCGGCGCGGAACTTCGCTTGTCCGACTTGCGCGGCCCGGATCAGGGTGAAGGTGAGCGAGACAGGGGCGTCCACGCGGGGGACTGCGGGGCCATGACGCGGGCCGTGAAGTGTCCGGAGTGCGGGTCGCAAGACCTGTATTACGAGGCGGGCGCCATGATAGGGAAATACCATTGCAAACGATGCGATTATATCGGCGCCTTGGTGATCGAAGAGGACGTGGACGATTAGCCGCGCGACGTCTTGGAAAAGGGTCGAGGCGCTTTGGGGGGTGGAGGAGTGGGCTCTTTGGCCCATTTGCACCCGGCGACCGGGCACCATCCCCGACCTCACTTAACCGGCGCCGACCTGATGAGGCAATGGTGCCATGATTGATCGGCGTCATTGCCAGAATGCTGAAGGACAAGGAGCGGGTCTTGGAGCTTAATCCCCGAGACGACGGCGGGTTCGACGTGAGGACCGCATCGGGACGCGCCTCAGAGACGTTCGTCGTCGACGAGAACGAACCCGAGGCGTTCATTGAGCGGATGAAGTACGAGAGCGGCGACATCGTGGTCGCCCCGCTCGTCGATTCACTGCGCGAGTGGTTGAAGAAAGGCCACGGATCGAGGAAACGGGACTGAGAGCGCACCGCGTTGCGGCTCGCATGCCAAGCGCCCGTTCTCGTGCCCGCGGTCTTCAGGGGCGCGCCTCATCGGTCGACTTGAGGTCGACGCCAAGTGCAGGATCGGTGTGAGCGAGCGCAGGGTGTTGGCGGAGCTCCTCCTCAAGGGTGGAAAGGTACCGTTGGAGCGCCTCCTGGACCGCTTGGGCGATCGGCGTTCCCTTGACCAGCTTCAGTGTCGTGAGCCGCAAGTGGGTCTCGACTGGTATCCTGACCTTGATCTCCTTGTACCGATTGCTCATGTCCTCGATTCCTCCCTCATTCCCAAGCGCACGAAAAGCGCGGGTTTTCCTTGGGAACGACTTGTGGGTTACATGCGGCTGTCGGCAGGGGAAGAATGGAAAACATTGAAAGGCGAGCCAGCGGGCCGGCGTTTCGACATCGCTTTGGTCGCGAATGTTCAACGTGCGCATCGCGCAGGTGGCCCAGCCGGCTGACGCATTTCCACCTACCTCGAACTGGTCTCGATGTGATTGGTGGGGGCACTGGGATTTTCCCCAGAAAGGGTCTCCCCTTCCGGTTTTGAACCCAGATCGGCGGGTCTCTTCTACGGTGGGTCAGCGCTCCAGTTAGCCATCATCATTTGCGGACGGTCGCGACCGGCTGCAAACTCAGCTGACCCGTTTGTCATCATTCCCTGTAACTGGAGCCCGCTATGTTGCCTGGTTGCACCATGCCCCCAGACGACCCGTCGCGCTTTGCGGCGGGGAAATCTGGTTTGGACGCGGGCCGGCGAGGCAGACCTCGCTTCGCCGCGTGATAAGGCGGATCGGCGTGCGTCGACTCTATACCTTGCTGCGTTTCGCGCGTCTCGCAGTCCTCATCCTTCGCCGCATGCGCTTCTTGCGCCACTTCCAGCGCATGTGACCGCGCTTCTTCCATACACGTGAGCTTCTCTTCATGGAAACGCCACTCTTTGATCCGCCGCTCGGTATCCTCGGAATCGAGACGGAACAATAAGCGGCGCTGATAATCGCTTATATGGTATAAACCTGATGGTGGGCGCAAGTGGAGGTGGACGAGTCGAGCCGCACGTCTTTTGCCCGGATACTGGTCGTGCTTGGCGGTGAGTCGCCAAGACGGGCGGACCTTCGCCGCGCCGCCGCATCGGCGTTCGTGATCGCGGCCGATTCCGGGGCCGAACACCTTGAGCGCGTTGGGCTTACGCCAGACCTCGTCGTTGGCGACCTCGACAGCATCCGCCGGGAAACGATCGCGCGTCTTCGCTCAAAGGGTGTTCCATGCGTGCGGTTCCCCCGACGAAAAGGGGCGACGGATGGTGACCTCGCCATCGCCGAAGCCCTTAGGCGTGGCCCGCGTGAGCTCGTCGTCGCCGCGGCATGGGGGGACCGCCCCGACCATTCGCTCGCCAACGTGGCGCTCCTTGAACGGGCTTCGAGACGGGGCTTAGCCGTACGCGGGATCGAGGCGCGCGCAAGATTCCACCTCCTCTCGCCAAGAAGGACCGTCCGCATAGGCGAACCACGGGGGACGTTGGTGTCCGTAGTCCCGCTCTCGAGCCGTCTCATGGGGCTCACTCTTTCCGGATTCGAATGGGACCTTCGTCGCGCAAGCGTGAGGCGTGGCGAGACCCTGACGATGAGCAACATCGTGAGGTCGCGCCGAGCAACAGCGTCTCTCGAACGTGGGAGCGCGCTTCTGGTCGTGCCGCTTAGGGCGAAAGCTCGATGACGCGCGACGCGGGGACGCGGAATTCCACGATGTCCCCACGCCCTTTTCCAGGAAAGGATGCGGCGTGGAGGCGCACCATGGAACCGCCCGCGTCCACTTCGAGGAACTTGGTGGAGGCCGTCCACGGGATCGCGCGCACCACCCCGGAGAACGCGGTCCCCTCCCCGGACGAGGAGGCCGCCTCGGGCGGGAAGGCGATCCACCCGTCCTTCGTCTCGAGGACGTTGTGGAGTCCGATGAACTGTGCTGCGAAGACGCTGCGGGGACGGCTCGCAAGGTCGGCCGGTGTTGCCTCCTCGACTATGCGCCCTCGATCCATCACGGCCACGCGGTCGCCGAGTAGGAGCGCTTCGTCACGGTCGTGCGTCACGTAGATGGTCGTGAGCCCGAGCCTCTCGTGGAGGTCACGCAGTTGCCGGCGCAAGACATCTCGTAAGCCTCTATCGAGCGCCGACAGGGGTTCGTCAAGGAGCAGGATCTCAGGGTCGGCGGCGAGCGCCCGGGCGAGGGCGACGCGTTGTCTTTCCCCGCCGGAAAGTTCATGGACGCGTCGAGCGGCAAGCGGTGAGAGGCCGACCATCTCGAGGAAGCGCTCGGCGGTCGCGAGGCGTTCGCACTTCCCTAGATTGCGAAGCGTAGGTCCGAAGGCGACGTTCCCGATGACGTCGAGGTGCGGGAAGAGCGCGTAGTCCTGGAACACGAAGCCGATGCGGCGCTTCTCTGGAGGGACGTTCTCCATGTCCTTGCCGCCGATGGCTATCCGGCCGCCATCCGCTTTCTCGAGGCCGGCGATGAGTCGAAGTGTGGTGGTCTTTCCGCAGCCCGACGGGCCCAGAAGGCAGGTGAATCGGCCTTGGTCGACTTCGAGGTCCAATCCTCGAAGCGTCTCGACGCCGTCGTGCGATTTCCTGACGCCAGACAGGGTGACGGCCTTCATGCGCGCCGCCCTCCCCGTCGGTAGAGGGCAGCCTCGAGGGCGATGAACGCCGCCATGGAGACGAGAAGGAGAATCGTTGCGAGCGCCCGCGCCTGCCCGAGGTTCGCTGATCCCGGCAGCGCCACGTACCTGAAGATCGCAACAGGCACCGTCGTCCACTCGGGACGCACGAGCAAAAGCGCTGCCGCGAACTCGCCGAGCGAAATGGCCGCTGCGAAGACCGCGACGGCCACCAGGGAAGGCACCAATAACGGGAGTTCCACGCGTCGGAACGCTTCTACGCGTGAGGCCCCGAGGGTCCGCGCGGCCTCGTTGAGCGAGGGCGTGATGCTCGCCACGGCCGTACGCATCCCGGCGAACACGAACGGGAAGGCGATGAGCGAGTGGGCTATCACGATCGATGCCATCGTTGTACGTAGCGCGAGTGGCGGTCGGCCAAAGACCAGTATGTATCCGAAGGCGAGCGTGATCGCGGGCGTGATGAGGGGCAGGGCGTAGAGGCCGAGGAGGGCCTTGGAAACGCGTCCCCCGTTCTTTGCGGACAAGGCCGCCAATACGCCGAGCGGCAAAGCGACGAGAGCGGTCGCGATGGCGAAGGTCACGGAGTTCCAGACGGCAACGGATGGCGTCACGTAGAAGAGGGAACCGCGTTCGTCCGAGCCAAGGGCCTCGAAGTTCGTAAACCCGATGCCGGTCGGCGTGGAGAGGGCGCCGACGACAAGGCCAAGAAGCGGGAGGGCGAAAAGAAACGCAAGCGCGTAGGCGGCGACTCGGGTGGCCCACCCGGCGGCCTTCCTCGTCGACCCACGCCCGGTCTCCACGAACATGCGGCGCGACCCGCCGAACCTTGCGTACGCGAAGAGCACGAGCCCCGTGAAAAAGACCTGGAGAAGGGCCAATCCTGCGGCAGAGTCGAGCCTGAAGTACTGTGCCGTCAGGAGATAGACCGCGACCTCTATCGTGTAGTCCCCGGGGGCGCCCAAGAGAAGCACTGTTCCGAATGCGGTGAAGGAGAAGAAGAAGACGAGGAGGCTTGAGGACGCGATCGACGGCATGAGAAGTGGGAGCGTCACCCGTAGAAACGCCGAGGCGCGCGTGGCCCCGAGCGTCCTCGCTTGATCCATGTACGTGTCCCCGAGCGATTCCCACGCGGCGCCCACGACGCGCGTGACGACCGCCGCGTTGTAGTAGGCGTGCGAGAGGACGATGAGGGCAAGGCCGTTGGGGATCGTGAGCAGCGGCGAGGAAAGCCCGAGCGTCGCCGTGAGGAACGCGTTCGGGCCGCTGTTTTGGGAAAGCACGCTCAAGAGCGCCATCGCGACGACGAGCGGAGGGAGGACGAACGGGAGCGTGATCAACGCCCGGATCCACGTACGTCCCGCGACGTTCTGACGGTAAAGAAGCCACGCGCTCGGAAGGCCGACGGCGATCGACAAAAGCACCGAGAGCACCGCCTGTTCGAAGGTGAACAGGATCGCCCGGCGGTTGAACGGGTCCGAAGCGGCCGTCGAGATCGCGTCGAGCGCCTGCGCGGGCGAGTGGAGGCTTTGGGCGACGATCGCAGAGAGCGGGTAAAGGAAGAACGTCGCGAGGAAGACGAGGGGCGGAAATGCGAGCAGGGCGGCGTGCCTTATCCTCATATGCCTCGTCCATCCCCCGAGTCGGTCTCAGGCGAGCATGACGTCGCGCCACGCTTCGAGCCATCGGTCGCGGCCCTCATCTATCTCTTGGGAAGTCAGCGTCGCCGGGTCTTCGGGTTCGCTCGCCCATTGGAAGTAAGCGGGCAACTCCGTCCCATTGACGGCCGGGTACACGAAATTCTTCTGCGGCATGTCCTCCTGTACTGCGGGACTCAGCATGAAGTCCACGAAGTTCCTCGCGAGCCCGGCCTTCGTCGTTCCCTTGAGGATGCCGATGCCCTCGATCTGAAGGAAGGCCGAGTCGGGGGCGTCGATGCTTCCCGTCGGCGGCCGCGAGCCGGGGGTACCTCCGAAGAACGCCTCGGCCGCCGGGCTCGTCGCGTAACTCACGACGACCTGACTTTCCCCGCCGTAATGGGAGAACCTCGTGTAGTACACGTCCTCCCAGCCGCTCGCGACCGTCACGTCGTTCTCCTTGAGGCCCCGCCAGAAGTCGACGTACGTGTAATCACCGGTCTCGCCAAAGCGCGCCACGGTCGACATGAGGAAGGCAAGGCCCGGGGAACTCACGGAAGGGTCGATGACGGCAAGCTTGCCTTTCCATGCTGGTAGCGTAAGGTCCTTCAGGTCCGCGGGGAGCGGCGTCCCGGACGCTTCTATCGCCGCCACATCGTAGTTCAGGTTCACGTAGCCATAGTCGACGGAGGTCGCGTGGAACGTCGGATCCAGAGTGAGGCGGGCCGGGATCTTCGCCGAATCGGCCGGCTGGTAGGGTTCGAAGACGCCTTCTTGGAGCGCCCTGCCGATGAGGGTGTTGTCGACACCATAGAAGAGATCGCCAAGGGGTGCCCCTCCACGATGAGCGATGATGGCCTTGTTCAAGGCCTCGCCGGCGTCGCCCGCCTTCAGGATGACCACGCGCGCGTTGTATGTGGCGTTGAAGGCCTCGACAAGCGACCCGTTCATCTCGAACGAGTCGTGGGCTATGACGACGAGCTCGACCGGGTCCTGTCGGCCGGACGGTTGTGTTTGGATGCATCCGGCAAGCGCGATCAACGCGGTCAATGCGAGCGCGAACACCCGGTGTCTTCCAAAAGCCCGTGGGACCATGTTCTCAAAACCAGGTAATATAACCGTCTTATATAAGGGCCTTGTAAGTGTCGGCGCCTCAATGGCGCATCGCCTGGGACAAGACGCGGATGAAAGAGCGGGCACGAACCTTGATAAGTGAGCGTCGTTTCTTGTGGAACGATGCGGGTCATCTGCCTCATGTCGGGTGGGATAGACTCACCCGTCGCAGCCTACCTCATGATGAAGGCCGGCGCCGACGTGGTGGGGCTCCACTTCGACAACCGGCCCTTCACCGACGACCGTGAGACGGAAAAAGCGTTCAAGCTCATGGATAGGCTGGAGGAGATCACGGGCAAGAAGATGCGAAGACTCGTCTTGCCCCACGGTTTCATCACCCAAGTCGCGATCGCCCGCTCGCTCTCCGCCGAGGGCGCTCGCGGCCTCCAATGCGTACTGTGTCGGCGCATGATGTGGCGCGCAGCCTCGGAGGCGGGCAAGATGGAAGGCGCTCAGGCCCTCGTCACGGGCGAAAGCCTTGGACAGGTCGCTTCCCAGACTTTGCTCAACATCCACGCCGAGACCGATGCAGCGGAACTGCCCATCCTTCGACCACTCCTTGGACTCGACAAGACCGAGATAATGGATCTCGCCCGGCGCATCGGCACGTACGACATCTCCACCATGCCCGGGATATGCTGCACCATCGTGCCCGACCATCCCGAGACGCACGCAGACCTGAACGTCGTGATCGAAAAGGAAGCAAAAGTCGGCGTCCCGGCCCTCATGTCGAAGGTCATGGCAGGGATGACGGAGAGGTGAGCCGGTGCCGCGCCAAGTGGTACACATCCGGTCCTCTACGCGCAAGGGC
The DNA here is from genome assembly GCA_016207515.1 of Euryarchaeota archaeon. NCBI lineage: Archaea > Methanobacteriati > Methanobacteriota > Methanobacteriota archaeon. The sequence continues at coordinate 49,122 of JACQPN010000015.1, forward strand.
GGCCTTCCGACGCGGTCGGCGTTTGCGGCGCCGAGGTGAGGTACATTGGGTTTCTACATCCTTGAGCCGTGCAAGACCCGTGCTGGCTTCGAGGCCATCCCGGAAAACAAGCTCGCGTGGGACCTTGGAAAGGCAGAAGCCGCCCTCGCGGCCGCCGGCATCCCTACCATCGCGAACGCGGGCGTCATCCTCGTCGTCGACGCCGGGTGCGAAGTCTCGTTGTTCGAATCCGGAAAACTGCTCTTCAAGACGCCGAACAGGGCCCTCGCAGAGGAGTCGATGAACGCGGTACTCGACGTCATGAAGGTGTCGCGATGAACGTCGCGACGATCCGCAAGGAATTCCCGATTCTCATGCGGAGCCCGCCGCCAGCGTATCTTGATAACGCGTGCATGACGCTCAAACCACGCCAGGTCATCGCCGCCCTCACCCGCTACTACGAGGATTACCCGTTCTGCGCCGGCCGCGCCGTCTATGAAGGAGCGGCGACCGTGGAAAGAAAAGTGGAGGAGACGCGTGGCGCCGTGGCGCGACTCATCAACGCGGCCTCCAAGGACGAGATCGTCTTCACGCGAAACACGACGGAGGCCATCAACCTCGTCTCACGCGCCTTCCCGTTCGAGAAGGGCCAGACGATCGTCACGTCGGACAAGGAGCACAATAGTAATCTTGTACCGTGGCAACTCGCTTCACGTCTTCGTGAGACGCGCCACGTCGTCGTCTCGAGCACTCCCGACGGCGGGTTCGACCTCAAACGGTTCGAAGCGACCCTCGGCCGCGAAAGACCCGCGATGGTCTCGATGGCGCATACCAGTAACCTCGATGGGACGACGATCCCGGCCGCAGAGGTCGTCGCCGCCGCCCACGAGACGGGCGCGCTCGTCATGCTCGACGCCGCCCAATCGGTCCCACATGGGCCCTTCGATGTCCGCTCGCTCGACGTAGATTTGGCGGCCTTCAGCCTGCACAAGATGCTCGGCCCCACGGGAGTCGGCGTCCTCTATGGGAAGGCAGACGTTTTGGCGCGACTCGATGAATTCAACGTGGGCGGCGAGACCGTCCACGACACGACCTACGCGACGCACGAGATGAAGGACGCTCCGGCACGCTTCGAGGCGGGGCTCCAGGATTATGCGGGGCTCATCGCCGCCAAGGAGGCGGTTGATTACGTCGGGCGCGTCGGCCCCTCGAACATCGCCTTCCACGAGCGCGAACTCAACGCACAAATGGACGGGGCTCTCCGGGAGATCCCGGGCGTCTCGGTGCTCGGCCCCGTGGATCCACGGGAACGCGGCGGGATAACTTCCTTCAACGTCGCAGGCCTCGACCCGCACGAGGTCGCGATCCTTCTCGAAGACCTCTCCGGTGTCATGGTGCGCTCGGGTGATCACTGTGTGCACTCGTGGTTCAACGCGAACAAGATACCCGGATCGGTCCGGTCGTCCGTTTACCTTTACAACGACAGCGGCGACGTGGAAAGGCTGACGGACGGTGCGGAGCTCATAGCAAGGAAGCGATCAGGGGCGTCATCGAAGCGCGGTCCTGGTTGATGTGACACTCCGGGTGCGCCGGGGGTCAACCGAAGCGTAACTTCAGAGCGACCATGGAAAGCCCTAGCACGAGGCTCACGCCGTTCGCCAGTATCAACGGCAGCGCCCCAAGGATCAACCCGTAGACGAGCCAAAGTGAGATTCCAGCGCAAAAGACCACGAACATGGGAAGCGACACGTCTCGCGCCGATCTTGTGCGCCAGGTCTGGAGGATCTGGGGAAGGAGTGCGCTCGTCGTCAAGGTCCCTGCAACAATTCCGAGTATTGTGACGTCGTCCATCTCTCTTCGGCTCCCAACGCGATTCAGGCGTTCCCTTCGCGACTTTCGGCCTTGGACTCCAATATCTTCAGCTCGACTTCCGCGAGCGCTTCCTCTTTCTTCTTCTTGAGGTTGTTGAAGACGAACTCGTTTATTTCGCCGCGTTCCATCCGTCCCCGCGCGATCTCGATCTGGCCTCTAAGGTCGTCCCGCTTCGCCTCCAGGATCAATACTTCCTTGCGGGCCTTGGCCTCGGGGGACGTCTGCTGCGTGTCCCCGGCCGGCGCTTCCCGCGGGCGTTTCGGCTGCTCGTCCGTCTCGCGAAGTGCTTTCGAGCGGGGCGTGTAGGCGCGTCTACGCGGCCTTGTGAGGATGTATGCGGCTCCAACGAGCACCAGAAGGCCGCCGCCGATGACGAGCGGTGAGACGCCAAAGGGAGCGAAGGAATCGGGCGGTCCCGCGATAGGCGCGCCCTCGATCTCGAAAGTCGCGCCCAAGGCCGACGACCCGAGTTCTACGAGATCCGTCTGGTTCGTGGTCGCGTTTCTCGTCGCGTTGAACACGTTGACGCGCATCGAGACCGACGTTGGACCCGGCGACGCCCCCTTTCGGACCACGAAAGCGATCTCAACGGAGCCTGTGCCGTTCTCGGCGTCGAACGGTCCGGCCGCCTGGTCCGGTTCCGTCCATTCAACGTGTCCCGAGAACTGTGGCGTGATCTCCACAAGGCGAGAACCGTTGCCGTTGAAATTGTAAGTGAAAAGGACCGTGCCCGTGTCCCCCGGTCTTCCGGTCATGCTCTGCGAGGTCCACGAGGAAAACTCGAGGGAAGTGTCGACGTCGGCAGTTCGACCGGAGAAAGCCGAAGCGGTCGACACCGCTGCGAGTGAGAATAGGGCGGCAACGAGGATCTTGACCGAAGGCCGGTTCATCCGACTTCCATCGGGCGTCTCGCCAAAAGCCTGTCGTCGGCGGACGGTGCCCGGAGTTTCAGGCGCGACCAAAGGGCTTTAAGTAGCCCCTCTTCTTCCGACACCGGTGAACCGAATGGTGCCTACGCCTATCTTTCGGGTGAGCGGGAGTTTTCCGATGGGACACAAGACGTCGAACTTCAAGATCGAAGCCGTTGCAGCCGACGAGAAGGCCGCGCGCGAGTGGGTCTATTCAGTGCTGGGGAGCAAGCACGGGATCAACCGTCGCGTCGTGACCATCACCGATGTGAAGCAGATCAAGGTGGAGGATGCGACCGACCCCATCGCCGCTGCGAAGGAGCGCATGGCCTCCGGCGGCAAGATCTCGCCCCCTAAGAGGGCCCCCTGATGGAAGACAACCAGCGGATGGAGGCGTTCGCCGTCCTCGAGGAGCTCAAGTCCCAGTTCCAAGCCCTCGAAGGACAGCACGATTACCTTCAACAGGTCGTCGCCGACCTCGCGCGCGCGAAACGCACCCTTGAGGCCGTCAAAAGCGATGCTGATATGGAGGACCTCTTGGTCCCTGTCGGCGGCGGCAACTTCGTACGAGCGAGTGTCACGAACAAGGACAAGGTCATCAGCGCCCTTGGGTCTGGCGTCTCCGTGGAAGAAGGCCTCGAAGGAAGCCTCGCTCGCGTAGACGAACGACTCCAGGCCGCCGAACGGGCGAGCGACAGGCTACGCATGGAGATGGAACGCGTCGCCCAACAGCTCGATCAACTCGGCGCGGCGCTCCAAGGGTAGTTGATTCCCGTGGGCATGTTCGATTTTCTCAAGAAGAAACTCAAGACGTTCGAAGAGGATGTCGCAAAGACCCCGTCTTTTGAAGTCGTCGAGAAGAAGACCTCCGGGTCGCCGCAACCTTCCGAGAAGGCGCCGGCGGGCGAGACCAGGCACGCTTCGACTAGATTGCCCGAGAACTTTGCGGCGCCTTCTCCAAGGTCGGTGCCGTCACCTCCGGGAGCCGGTTCTGCTGCAAGGACGCCTTCGGCGACGCCAAAGACGAACGCGCCGTCACCGGTCGAGCCGCCGCGCTCCGAAGGCGGGAAACTCATTCCACGCGACCGTTTGGATGAGCTGCTTTACGACCTTGAACTAACACTCATGGAGTCGGACGTCGCGATGGAGGTCGCGGGCACGATTCGTGAGAACCTCAAGAAGTCGCTTTCGGGGCTCAGGGTGTCAAGCCCGCTTGACGCCCAAAAGAAGGTCGAGGCGGCGTTGCAAAGCGCCATCCTCGGCGTCCTTTCCGACAAGGTGTTCGACTTCGACCGGTTCATCCTCGAAGCGAAGAAGCCGGCGGTCATCATGTTCGTGGGCGTAAACGGAACGGGGAAGACCACGGTCGTCGCCCGCCTCGCACATCGGTTGCGCGAGAACGGGTACTCGTCCGTCGTCGCGGCAAGCGACACTTTCAGGGCCGGCGCGATAGAGCAATTGGAGAAACATGCGGACAACCTCGCGATAAAGATCGTGCGCCACGAAGCCGGTGGCGACCCCGCGGCCGTCGCATATGACGCGATCGAGCACGCGAAATCGCGTTCCAAGGACGTCGTCCTCATCGACACCGCCGGGCGCATGCAGACGAACACCAACCTCATGGACGAGATGAAGAAGATCAAGAGAGTCTCGAAACCCGACCTCGTCGTCTTCGTCGGCGACGCACTGGCGGGTAACGACGCGGTGGAGCAGGCGAGGAAGTTCGACGCCGCCGTCGGCATAGGCTGCGTGATGCTTACCAAGGTGGACACCGACAGCAAAGGAGGCGCCGCGATAAGCATCGCGCACGCGGTGGGAAAACCGGTCGCGTTCCTCGGCGTGGGACAGGATTACAAGGACCTCATCCCCTTCGACCCGCAGTGGTTGGTGGGGCGGATCTTCGAGAATTGAGGCAGCCGCCGCGTTCCTAGCGCCGGGCGGGGTCGTTCGTGGCGCTAGCATGCCTCCGTCGGCTTCGTTGCGTCGTTCTTGTGACCGGGTCGGAGGATCGGCGTCCGAAAAACCCCGCGCCAGTTTGCACGTAGCGAGTCGTCACCTGGGCCCGGTCATCGATGCCGTACAGCCGTCCCCGCGTGACCGAAGGTCGCGCCGCGTATGCATGGCGTCTCTCGTTTGAAGGTCTTGGTCCGTAGGACCCCGCCCAACGCGTACAGCAGTGAGTCGTCTTGCCCGGGCCGGGTTGGCGACGCTGTACGGTCGCCCCGCGCGACCGTAGGTCGCGCCGCGTGTGCACGGAGCGAGCCGTGCTGCGACACCCTTTTTAACCATCACTCCATAGCCGCGGACGTGTCCGGGACGCCCGGGGAAACCCCCGCCTCTCCAACCACACGACCACAGCTTGAGCCAAAGCTCAAGGAGAAGGGCTGGTCCGTGGCCTTGGAAAAGGAGATTTTCGAGCGCCTTCGTGGGAAGACTTTCGAGCCCACTTGGAAAACGGCCGTCGACCATGAGAAGGTTTTTGCCATCGACACGCCGCCGCCCTACCCTTCCGGCAAATGGCACATCGGGGCCGTGGCCCACTACGCCCTCATCGATGTGATTGCAAGATCGCGGCGCATGCTCGGCGAGAAGGTGCTCTTTCCCTGGGGCCTCGATCGTAACGGCATCAACATCGAACTTGTCGTCGAGAAGAAGTACGACAGGAAGATGCATACTTTCGACCGGCAGGAGTTCCTCGACCTTTGCCGGAAGGAGATCGAGCCTTTCAGCGCGGGGCTCATCCAGACGGCGCGACGCATCGGCATGAGTTGCGACTTCGAGAATGGGTACCAGACCGACAGTCCCGCCTACCGGGCGATGACCCAAAAGACGTTCATCGAACTCTGGAACAAGGGGCTCGTGGTAGAAGACCTGCGGCCGAACAGCTATTGCCCGGATTGCAAGACGACGATAGCGGACGCCGAGGTCTATTATGACGAGCGGGAGACGATCCTCTACCACGTGAGGTGGGACCTGGAGCGGCCGGTCAAGGCCGGAGCGGCCGGCGGCACCGTGGACCACTTCGTCATCGCGACGACACGGCCCGAATTGATCGCGGCCTGCCAGGTCACACTGGTCCATCCGGAAGACGAACGTTACCAGGGCCTCGCGGGCCATGGCCAAAAAGTGAAGGTGCCCACCTACGAACGGACGGTCGAGATCAGGGCGCACACGACGGTCGACAAGGAGTTCGGCACGGGCGCCATGATGATCTGCTCCTACGGCGACTTCACGGATGTCGCCATGTTCCGGGAGCTATCGCTTCCCGCTATCAACGCCATCGGGATGGATGGACGGATGACGGCCGACGCGGGCCACTTGCATGGCCTTTCGGTGAAACAGGCGCGAGCGGCCATCGTGGAGAAGTTGAAGGCCGAAGGACGCATCGTCAAAGAGGAGAAGAAACAGCAGAAGGTCCCCATCTGTGAGAGGTCGCGCACTCCTATCGAGATAATCTCGCTCAAGGAGTGGTACGTGAAACAGGTAGACGCACTCGACGCCCTCCGGGGGATCGCTGAAAAGATCGACTTCCACCCGGACAAGCACCGCGGCATCCTCCTCGATTGGGTGAACTCCATCACGATCGATTGGCCAGTGTCGCGCAGGCGCTACTTCCACACCGAGATCCCCGTCTGGTACTGCAAGTCATGCGGCGAAGCACACGTGCCCAACCCAGGCCCATATTACCAGCCGTGGAAGCAAGCGGCCCCGTCGGAAATCTCGAAGTGCCGAAAATGCGGCCATGCGGAATTCGCCGGGGAGGAGAAGGTGTTCGACACGTGGATGGATTCGAGTGCCTCGAACCTCTACGTCCTCCATTATCACGACGATCCCGCGTGGTTCAACCGCCAGTTCCCTTGCTCGTTGCGTCCACAGGGCCGTGACATCGTCCGCACATGGCTCCATTACACGCTGCTCAAAAGCCACTTGATACTGGGGAAGCCAGGCTTCGAGCACGTTTGGATAACAGGCCTTGGCATGGACGAGAAAGGCCGGAAGATGTCAAAGAGCCTCGGCAACGTCATAGATCCGGACGAGGTCCTCAACGCCCAGGGAGCCGATGCCTTCCGCTTCTGGGCGGCGAGTGAATGCACCATCGGGGACGACTTCCGCATCTCGAAGGACCGCATCAGCGGTGCCGGGAAGTTCCTCACGAAACTCTTCAACGTGGCGCGGTTCATCAGTTCCTTCGACGCTCCACCGGAAAGACCGGCCGAACTCCATCCGGTCGACGAGTGGATCCTCGCCGAGGTGAACAAGTTGACGCGGGAGTGCCGGGACGGCTACGAGGGGTTCGACTTCTTCACGCCGGCGAACGCACTCAGGAATTTCGTTTGGAACGTCTTCGCCCCGCATTACCTGGAAATGGTCAAGGGGCGCGCCTACGACAAGGACCCGAGCGCCCTCTGGACTCTTCACGAGGCGCTTCGCCGGGTCCTCTTGAACCTTGCACCTGTCTGTCCCTTCAGCACGACCCACGTCCACCACGCCCTTTACGACTCTGACGTCCACGACTCAAGGCTCCCGGACCCCATCGCCGGGGTAAAGGATTCGCTCGTCGAATTCACGGCCAAGGTCGAGGCGTTCAACTCCGAGGTCTGGAAGATCAAGAAGGACAAGTGCCTCCCCCTGAACGCGCCGCTATCTGGAGTACAGGTCCCGGCCGAACTCGCGGCGTTCAAGGACGCGTTCGTCGGCATGCACAGACTCCAATGATCCTTCGACTCCGCCCACCGAGGCCCGTCTCCCGCAGGTGCGTCGGCAATGCATGTCTTCCCCGCCTCCCATTGACGGTGGCCTTCAGCGGCGATACCCTGATCCCGGGGGCTTGCACCTACTTCCTCGAATCCTTGAACGCGCCGAGCGCTTTGGAATGTTCGACGGGTGCCAGCGGACCGCAACCGAGTACAGCCGTGCCCTTCACGCCGCAGCGGGGGCAGGCAAAGCAAGCGACGAGGATCTCGTCCGCGGGATCCGACGAACCTTCGAGCCTTCCTGCGTCGAGTAGCGTGCAATCCCCGGCCCTCGAGGTCCCCTTGCAAGAAAGGCAAAGGATCCGCGCGCCAGCGAGCACGGTGAAGGACGCTTCGAACCCGAGCGCCCGCTTCGCGGCGATCACGTCCGCCAACGTTTCGGGCGACGGCGCTCCTTGATGGATCGTGGATGCTTCATCGATGGCTTCGGTCGTGCACTTTCCTGCCGTGGTAAAGGGTCGTTTCGCGTACGTGGCGTCGAAGACGCTCGGTGCCCCGTCCCAAGCCGTGTCCCGTCATGGCCACCCCGCGAGCGCGTGTCGCGCCCCGTCAATGGGTCTTTCGTTTGGGCCGTCGCTTCACGTCCGCGCCGACGAAGTAGCCCCACAGGTGCTCAAGCGACGCTATGGCCACTCCGACCGTGCCGATGGCGATCGCGAGGAAGAACGCTGGAGGGCTCGCACCCTGCAGTGGGAGGCTCGCGATGAGCGCGACGCTTCCGAACATCAGGAGCACGGCGATCTCGAGGCGCGTGTTGTCCTTCACGACCGCGGGAAAGCCCGTCCCCTTCGGAAGCCGATGGTGGGCGTAGAGGTTCAACGCGACGGGGACCCCGACCGCCAATGCCACGAAGCCTAGGAAGAGCAGCGCGTTCCTCGATAGGTTCTCCGCCGCCACCGCCTCTGGTGTCGTGGCAAGGACGGTAAGGCCTACGAACGCGAACAGGCCTGCAAGGAGCAGCAGTATCTGCCGCAGCATAGTACCATCCATTGGTCGGGCACCCCCAGATATGCCTTGCGGTCCCGCATCTCTTCTTGTCGTATGTCCGTCTCATGAACGGCGCGGTGGCGGCGTCTCCACGTTCGCCTCGCCATGTCGCCAGGTCAAAGGCGCGTCCGGCGGAAGCGCAGGTACTTGCCGCCGCTGTGGAAAAGTATCTGTTTCTTGACGGAGTGCGCGACACGGATGATGCCGGAGACTTCCGGCCAGGGTCTCGAGAATCCCGCGGGGAGCGCATGGATCAGGTACGGCGCGTGGCCTTTTCTAGCGTCGGACCGGTAAACGCGGAAGTGGCTCCCGTACTTGTAACCTGTCTTGACGATGAGGCCGCGGCCGCGGAGATCCTTGTAAGTGGCGTAGCGCAGTTCGAAATCCGGTTGGATGGCGCGGGCGATCTCGAGAAAACGCGCTCTTGTGACCTTGTCTTCCGATGAATCGACGATCTCGAGTGCTAGCGTCTCGTGGAGGAAGAGGGCCTCCAACATTGAGATCTGCAGCCCCTTGCCGACGGTCTTTCCGAAGAACGGGTCGCCATGGAGCAGGACAGCGAGTCCTTCGTCCCAGAGCATTGCGCGGTCCGCGAGGAGCCGTATCGTCCCGGCCCCGACCTTGGAGGGCGCCCCCACTTTCCCCTCCGGTTCCATCGTGTCCACGTCGTAGAAGGTCACGTCACCCTCCTCGTCCACGATGGCGACCACCACGGTCTTCGCCCATTCGGCGCATTTGGTCGCGACTTCGACGAGGTACGCCGGCTCGAAGTTCCCACGTTCGGAGAAAGGCAGGACGACCGAATCGCTGGCGGTCTTCCCGGGAAATCCCCCGCGTGGGTAGAGATGGAAGGTCCCGTCCTCGGCCTCCTTCACGAGGAACCCGCGTTTTCGAAGGTCGCGGTAGACCATGTACCGGGCCTCGTAGTCGCGTTCGAGCTGGGAACCGACGGAAAAAAGCCTCGACTCGCCGATGTCGCCGTCGTTCTCCAGGATCTCGAGCCTTCCCGATTCGGTGAGGAACTGCGCCTCGAGCAGCGTCAACTCGAGTGAACCCCCTTTGAGAGGCGTTCCGAACCCGCCCTTGTTGTATAGGCTATTGGCCTCCGGTTCGGGCGAGACGATGATGCGGTCCTTTTCGAGTCGTCCAGGCATTGCCGGTAGCCGTCTAGCCGCTCTCGGTCTATAAACCTGGTTAGGCGGCTTCAGGCGCTTCTCACGAACATCAGGTGCCTCATGTCGCCGGCCTGCGATGCCTGGGCGTCCGTCGCCTTCGTGTTCCTCTGATATGCGATGTTCATCGCACCGTCCGGCGTCATTGCGACCTCGAAGAAGTCATGAAGGGCCTGCAAGTCTCTCCCCGCGTAGAGGACACCGGGCGTCGCTAGCGTGAAATCTACGGAGGACACGTCGGCACCAGGCCTTACCACGCCCGCGTAGAGGCGCCACTCGCTCTTGTCGCTCACGGGAAGGTCCTTCGTTCCATAGAAGGCGAGCCCCAATGAACCGTCAGGCCCGGCGCTTCCCGTGAAGTAGTCGAGGTAACCGGTGAAGGGTGAGACATCGGTCGTCGTCCATGTCGCCCCATGGTCGCTTGACTTCGACACCGAGACGCGCGTGCCTTTCTCCACCGAGTCGCCGTCGCCGACCTCGGCCATCACGTACGCGGCTCTGTCGCCTCCGACCGCGACTATGGGGTAGCGCAGCACGCTGTCATAGTGGGCGGCGGTCGAGGGTTTCCCCCACGTTGCGCCCTGGTCGGCGCTCACGAGCATGATGACGTCGGTCGCGGCGCCAGCACCCGCCGTCGAGTATTGCGCCATGTACGCGTAATCGCCGTTCCGTTCCGCTTCGCCGTGCGCCCAACCGATGGAGGGAAGCCCCGTCCCGGGCGTCCACGTGAGTCCGCCGTCCGCTGAACGATAGTAGATGTAGCGTTCGCCCGGCACACTCGCACCGTTGTTCCCGAGATAATGGACGATTCCGTTTCCTTGCGCGAAAAGCCACGGTCGGTCGTCCGCTTGGCTCGAACGGTGGGCCGGGAGGCTGTATTCCCATTTACGCCCGCCGTCGCTCCATACGTGGAAGTGCCCGTCGGCAAGATACGTGTCTTCGAAGTAGATCCAATCCCGCCCGTCTATCGCGATGTCGCCCTCGTCGCCCACGTAGAGCGTGTGGGCCGCCCCCGGTGAATCGGGTTCCACCCAGGTCTTTCCCTGGTCGCGGCTCACGGCGAACCAGGAGCCCGGGTAGGGCCAACTATCGGGCCGTTCGAGGTCTTTGTGGGCGGTGTAGAAAAGGTTGCCCTTGGAATCGGCGGCGATCCCGGGTTCGTAACCGATGCCTTGGAGGTCGACGGGCGGAAGGAAGGACAATACGTCGCCGACATCGACGCGAGGCACATCCGGCGAGTCGCCGTCCGGTGCGCCTGGTCCTTGCGGCAGGGAGACGCACCCGGCGGAAAGGACTCCAAAGGCAAGAAGTGCGAGGAGTCCCGGTCTTGTCATCGTCTCGACCATGAAAGCTTGCGGCAAGGCCATTAATGTTCTTGTCGGGAAGGGTCGGCGTTAAAGGTTCTTTTCCGCGTAGCGGAGCACCGACTCGAACACGGCCTGCCCGTCGCCCGGGCCCTCTGCCTTCCCGGTCCTCGTCCAATTGGGGTCCATCCACTTGTAGAACGAGCGCTCCGGGTGCGGCATCATCCCGAAGACGTTGCCTTCGCGGTTAGAGAGGCCGGCGATGTTCATCGGCGCCCCGTTGGGATTCCACGGGTAGCCGGCATACCTGCCGTCCTCATCGACGTAGCGAAAGACGATCTGGTCATGATCCGCCAGGGACCGCAGCAATCTCGCGGTTTTCTCGCGCGGCATGAGGAGCTTTCCCTCGCCATGCGCCGAGATGATCTTCAGGACCTTTCCCCGTTTGATGCCTCGCGTGAACGCGCACGTCCCGCGGGATTCATGCTTCAAAAGGACAGGCCTGCACTCGTAGTGCGCCGAATCGTTGATGTGGAGGACCGCCTCGGGAACGGGGGCGAAATGCGACTCGATGGCCGGCAGGAGGCCCAATTCGACGAGTACCTGGAATCCGTTACAGACGCCACCGATGGGTTTGCCGTCGGCCACGAACCGCTCGATGTCGGCCCCCAGGGCGCTACGCATCCTTGCCGCGAAGATGGCTCCCGCGCGTATGTAGTCGCCGGCGGAAAAGCCGCCCGGGACGAACAATGCATGGTAGTCGGCGAGTCTTCGCATATCCTCGTCCCGAAGGCGCTTCGAGGTGAGTTGATTGAGATGCACGAACTCGGGGGAGGCGCCAAGGTCCTCGAACGCGGCGAAGGTCTCGTCCTCGCTGTTCGTCCCCTCCATTCGAAGGATCGCCACCTTGACGTCCTTTCGCCTCACCAGCCCACCGCCTTCACAAGACCCTTCTCCCACTTCGAGCGGGCGTCGGCAAGGCTTACACTCGCCCGCTTCTTTCCGGCGACCTTGAACTGGAGGGTCTTTCCCCCGGTCGCCCCGATCCGGGAGACGGGGACCTTCGCTTTCTTGAAGTGCGTCTCAAGGTCCTTTAGGGATCGGGCCTCAAGGACCCAACGCGTGTTGGATTCCGAAAAGAGCGCCACGTCGGGCGAAAGATCGCCGTCGAGTGCGACCTTCGCTCCGAGGTCGCCGCCGAAGCCCATCTCGGCAAGCGTCACGGCGATGCCGCCGAGGCTCACATCGTGCGCTGCCCTGACGAGGCGCTTCTCGATGGCGGTGACCACGGCCTCGCTCGCCCTCCTTGACAGGTCGAAGTCGACTCGGGGCGCGGTGCTCGACGCGCCCCCGGCGAGGCGGTGGTACTCCGACCCGCCCATCTCGTTCTTGGTGACCCCCACGAGAAACAGCGGCGAACCGCTCTTCTTCAAGTCGCTCGTCACGCACTTTCGGATGTCGCGGACGATCCCTGCGCCGAGCATCGAAGGCGTCGGCGGGATAGGGCCCAGGGGGCCCTCGTTGTAAAGCGAGACGTTCCCGGACGCAAGCGGCACGCCGAAGCTTCTCGCGAAGTCGCCAAGGCCCTTCGCGGATTCGTTGATCTCCCACATCCGCTCGGGCAGCTCGGGGTTCCCGAAGTTGAGGCAATCGATGAGGCTGTCGAGGCGCGCTCCGACGCTCGCAAGGTTCCGCGCGACCTCGTCGCAGGCACCGGCGGCGCCCCAATAGGGGTCGACCTTGCACACGGCCGGGTTCACGTCGGTCGTGAGCGCGAGTCCCCTCCAAGACTTCCGAAGGGGCTTCAGCACCGTCGCATCCCCATGCGTGTAGCTTCCCATCTTCCCCTGGAGCGGCTTGATCGTGGTCGCGGCGCGGACCTCGTGGTCGTACATCCGGACCACTGCCTCGCGCGATGCGATGTTCGGGGCAGCGAGGAGCTTGAGCAAGACGGAAGAGTAGTCGGGCCTCGCTTTTGGAGGGCTTTCGATCTCCGGGCGCGCCGGGGCCCGTATCGGGCGTTCATACACCGGCCCTTCGTAAAGGAACTCTGAGTCCATGTCGAAGATCTTCGCTCCGCGCCATGTGACGCGCACCCGTTTTTCCGGGATCACCTTGCCGACGACCGACGCCTCCACGTCCCACTTCTCGCATATCGCCAAGACCTCAGGGAGGTCGCGGTCGGTGACGACAAGCATCATCCGCTCTTGGCTTTCGGAGACCCACACTTCCCAAGGACGCATGTCCGCCTCCTTGAGGAGCACCTTGTCGAGTTCGATGGCTGCGCCGAGGCCGGCATCGCGCGCCATCTCCCCGGCGACACAGGAAAGGCCTCCGCCGCCGAGGTCCTTCATGCCTTGGAGGAGGCCGCGTTCCGTCGCCTCGAGGCACACGTGGATGACCGGTTCCTTCGTTATTGGGTCTCCTAGCTGTACGGCGCCGCGCGATTCCGATTCGGATTCCTCGTGGAGGTCGGCGCTTGCGAAGGTGACGCCGTGTATCCCGTCGCGGCCCGTGCGCCCCCCGATGAGGACGTAGTTGTCCCCCACGGCCTTGACCCATGAGTGGACCAACTTCTTGCGTCGAAGGATGCCGATGCAGCCGGCGTTCACAAGGCAGTTGGTGAGGTAGCCTTCGTGGAAATAAACGGACCCCGCGACGGTCGGTATACCGACACGGTTCCCGTAGTCACGGATCCCGCCGACGACCCCGCCGAAGAGGTAGCGCGGGTGTTTCACGCCCTTCGGAAGCTTCTCGAAGGCGATGTCCGGCGGTCCGAAGAACAGGGGGTCGACCAGTGCTATGGGTTGCGCCCCCATGCAGGTTATGTCGCGAAGGATCCCCCCGACGCCGGTCGAGGCACCACCGTACGGCTCGATCGCCGACGGGTGGTTGTGGCTTTCCATCTTGACGGCGTAGGCCCAATCCTTGTCGAACGGGAGGACGCCGGCGTCCTCACGCGCTATTATCTTCTCCTCGTGTATCCCGTAGACGTGGCGCTTCAGGACAGACCTCGAACTCTTGTAGCAGCAGTGCTCCGACCACGCCTGCCCGAGCGCTTCGAGCTCGATGTCTGTCGGTTCGCGCCCCGCGGCCTTGAAGTGCCTTTGGACTTGCAACATCTCGTCCTTTGAGAGGCCGATGAAAGTCTTCTTGGAGATGTCGGCCAACTCCGCGTCCGTTGCGTCCCGGATCGCTATCTCGTAGACGGCGGGCTCGGCGATTATGGCCCGCGGAGCGGGCATCACGGCACCCGCTCGATGGTGATCGTGTAATTGTGGATGACGGGGTTTGTGAGCAGTTTGCGGCACATCTCGTCCGCGGACTGCTTCGCAGCCGCCTCGTCGGGCGCGTCCAACTCGATCGCGTAGAGTTTCTCCGCCCTCACCGCCTTGAGTCCCGGAAACCCGAGCAGTTCCAGCGCTTTCTTGGTGTTCTTGCCCTCGGGATCAGTCACGCCTTTCTTCAGTCCAACGCGCACTACGGCTCTGTACATGACCCCACGATTCGCGATAAAGCCGTGCCCGTATTAAGCGTATCGTCGTGGTTTTCTCCTTGAGACGACCGCAAGTAGCGCAACCGCGACAAGCACTGTCAAGCCCGATGGACCTGGCACGGGGGCGGGGGCGCTCTTGGCCTTTTGAGCGCCATTTTCATCGTTTGCGGGGGATAGATTGCTCTGGTCGTAAAGAGGCGTCCGGAATGAATACCCGTCCTTGAAGCTGACGCGGGCCTCGACGACGTCGTGGGGTCCTAGCGCCGGAATCGTGATCGTTCCGCCAGGAGGGCGTAAGGGCCACGTCCTCTCCCCTGCCATCACCGTGTAACTCGCGCCCGCCACGGGCGCCGCCCCGAAGGTCAACGCGATGCGGCCATCACCGAGCGGGCGAGCGGTGGTGACCCACACCGGGGCGCCGAGGCACTGGGCCTTGAGGGAGAACATGAGACCGGTCTCGAGCGCCTCATCGCCAGAACGAACGGTCACCGTTTCCGGCTGTTCCGCGCAATCCGAGAGGACGCGAAACGATAGGCGGAGGTCGTAGATGCCATCGATGCCGTTCCACGTCGCGCCCTTTTCGTCGTGGGTGACCGGGAAACGAGTGCACGCCGCCGCGTTCGAAAGGCGCTTCTCGTCGCTCCATCTTGAACGCGCGTGGGGTTTGAGCGACGCGTCGACCATCCGGCTTGAATGCGCGTCCGTGCATACCTCCAGTTCGTCCCCGTCCGAGGGGTCCACTTCCACCAAGGCGTCGAAGACCGCACGGGTCCCCGCGTAGGAGGGGACCCCCGGCGGTTCTACGACGCCGAGCCCATGGCCAAGCGGCATGAGGAGCGACGCAAAGACGAGGAGCGTCGAAAGGACTCCGCTTCGAAGCGTCAAACGGTCACCTCCAGGGTGAGCGTGAACCTCGACGTTCCCGGCTTCAAGGGCCGGCCGGTGTCTACGTCGATACTCAACACGATCTCACCATCGATGTACTGCGGCAGGGCAAGCGTTGCCCGCCCCCCTGCGAGGGCTCCGACCGTGAGTCTCTCGCCGGAAGAGTCGACAAGTTGCGCGGTCCCGTTGACGCGCTCGATCTGGAATCCAGCCGAGGAATCGTTGCCGCTCAAAGTGATCTCCAGGCGCCTATCCGCGAGTCCCCCTCCAAGCGTCAGGGGGACGTCTACGGTGAGGCGCGTCGGCCTATCATCGCCGGTCCTCGCGTGCATCCTCGTCCGGTTGGCTTCGAGCGAGACCCAGGCGCCGAGACGGATGTGCCCGGTGGCTGTGAGCGAGCCCGCCAATGTGAAACGGACCTCGTAGCGACCGCCCTCCTCGTTTGCGGGGACGGTGAGGTTTAGCGCGACGCTCGTCGACCCCGCAGAACTGTTCGCCGCCATGGTGACCGGCCACGCCCTCCCCCGTCCCTCCCAGTCCACCACCGCGACCTCGAACCTGCTTCCCCTCGCCTCGTCCGGGGCCTCCCAGTTGTCGTCTTTCAAGACGACCGTCGCATCCACCATGTGGGTCGTGAGGTTCGCCAGTTGGAATTCGCTGCCTTCGCGCCGCTTCGAATCAACATGCCATTCCACGGCGCTGGACAATGGCGAGTCGGCGACGGCAATCTCCGTCTGCCAGGTAAGTGAGCGCGTCCCGTTCGACGAAATGGACGAGAGTCGTAACTCCAGGGTTCGAGTCTCGGATAGGAACGGCGGGGCCTCGAGCGTCAGCCTCCCGCCCGCGGCGCGAAGCGTCGTTGCCTCTTCGGCTCCAGATAGGCCGAACCCCGCGTCCCGCACGTCCGAGATCGCCCATTCGACGGACGCCGCATCCTCGGGGAGCGAGATGGTGACGTTCAGCGTCCCACCGGGTGGGAACAGTCGGGTGTCGATGCTGGCGTCAAGACGCGCGCCGGCGTCGGGGACGACTAGGTCCACGGAGGTAAGGAGGTTGCCCGCGGCCCCCGTAGGGTCGGTCTCGTAGATCGATAGCCGGTACGTCCCGGAGGCGAGTCCAGGAGAGAGCTGTAGTTCGAAGGGGATGAGCGCGAACCCCGTGCCGTTCTCTTTGACCGTGACGAACCGGGTGCTTGTCGTAGGCTCGGTCGCAAGGGACAAATTCGAGAAAGGTGCGTGTTCGCCTGATCGGGCGATAGCCGCCGTCGTCCACATCGAGGCATTGACCTGGTTGGACCCACGATAGAGGCGGGCAATGATGTCCGGAAGCCCCGGGACCCCGGCGGAGTCGAGGGGGCCCGTGCCGAAGTTCTTGTCCCCGACCTCCAAGAGACCATGCGCCTCGATCCCGTTCTCCGTCGCCACGACATCCAGGGCGGTGATGGGCTTCGCAAAGGGTCGTGAGTCAAGGATGCGGAAAGTCCGCGTGACGCTTGTCGTGTTCACACTCGCTGTGACGCTGTAGTTTCCCGCAGCGAGTGGGGAAAGGATGAACGCGTCTTCGAACTGTGCGCTCGTCGCGTTTGGCAAAAGAGCGCGCCCGATGTCGTCGATCTCGCGTCGCTCCACGTCGACGACGCCCCCGGGAAGACCGGCCCCGTGCCGCCGGTAAGTGAACGTCAGTCGAAGCCCTGAAAGGCCGTTCCCGTCCTCGACCGTCACACGCGTCGTGAGTTCTTGGCCGGCGTACTTGGTCTTGTTCGCCGCGTTGACGGTGTCGGACGTGAGGTTCACGTAGGTAGGGTGGTCGGGCACCTCGACCGCCACATCGAAGGATTGTCGCGTTGTCGACTCGTCGCCGGAGACGGGAGGGACAAGCTGGCCTATGAGTAGTATGACGATTAGCGTGCCGCGGGCCGATGACAGGGTCTCACCCCCACGGCCAGAACGAGGATCGCGGACCCTGTGGATGTGCCTTATCCGCGCATGGTCGCCGAAAGTATTACTTGAGCACCGTCATGGTCTTGCAGCCTGGGCAGGGCTGTTTGAGCGGCCTCGTGCCATTGTCCTCCAGCGTGAAGACCGTGGCACAGGTCCGGCATCGGACCCTCAGGCGCTTCACAGTCTTCTCATGCGGCTCGCCCTCGGCCGCAACACCTGCCGAGGTGGGCACTTCGCCAAGCATCTCTGACGTTATCTCACCCTCGGTGCCGCAACCGGGGCAGACGTGCTTCAACGGTCGCGATCCCGTGTCTTCCACGTCGAACATCGTATCGCACGTCCCGCAGCGAAGCGTTATGACCGATGATGCGACGGGCGGTGCCACACCTGCGCCGGTCGCGGCGGCGCCCGCCGCCGCGGCCTTCGGCGCCGTCCGCTCGCTCATGACGCCGAAGTACACCAGCGCCGCCAAGAACAACAGCACGACGACCTCAAGGATCGTGGCGATGAGCACGGCCGTGCCCCCTTCGCGCCCAAGGCCTGCAGCACCGATGGCGCCGAGGAGAAAGACGGCCACCGCGGCTACAAGACCGCGGATCGCCCAATCGCGGCGGTCGACGTTGTCCCACGTCTTCATCCGGGACACGAGGGCGTCGGCGCTCACCTTCCCGCCTTGCCCCGTCATCTTCCGTCGCCTCCCATGGAGGCTTCGAGCTCGCTCATTGCTTCCACCTCACGAACGCCGCGTAACCCCCGAGCGC
This sequence comes from Euryarchaeota archaeon, assembly GCA_016207515.1. NCBI lineage: Archaea > Methanobacteriati > Methanobacteriota > Methanobacteriota archaeon. Next base: position 67,180 of record JACQPN010000015.1, read on the forward strand.
CACGGCCATGAGGGCGATGACGCCGAGCGTTGTAACGCCGCCTATGAACTCGTCGGGGATGAGCCCCGCGCCCTTCACCGTGAAACTCGCCGCGTTCGCCGCAGTGTCCTTCGAGCCATCGTTGTAGTTGACGACGACGTCGACCGTGTAGCCGCCCGCAGAGCCGGGCGTATACGTCGCGGAGTAGAGGCCGTCGCCCGCCTTCTGGTCTCCCAGAAGTCCGTCGTCCCTCATCGGGACCGTGGCGACGACCTTGCCCGCGACCTTGATGACCGCCTCAACGCTTGCCACGGGCTTGGCCGGGCTGAAGACCGGCGCCGTGATGGGGATCACGCTTCCCTGACGCACCGCCGTCTGCGGAACGTTGACGCTTCCCACCACACCGGCTTTCTTCAAGGTCACGGTGTGGACGACGCTGGAACTAAGCTGCCCTAGCGTACCCGTCACACGGATGAGGTACACGCCATCGGTGAGTTGGTCGACTTCCCAGGTGACACTGCCATCGCCGCTCCTGTTGGACGCGATCGCGACCGGGGACTGCCCCTGCTTTTCGTATGTGACGTCGACTTTCACGCTCTGGCCCGACTCGTGCTGCGCGGTCCACGCGATGTCGCCAGTCTCGTTCACGGTCGCGCCGTTCTTCGGCGTCACTATCCGCACCGTCGGGGCCTTCGCCGTGCCTCCGATGAGGAACGGTTGCGTTCCGTTCTGGAGCGCCTTGACGTTACCCACGCCGTCAGTTGCGCGGATAGTGTAGCTCACCGAAGCGCCGTTCACCAGGAGGTCCGTGAATTCGCCCGTGTACGAGTCTGAACCGGCCACCTTCGTGAGCGCCAACGTCTTTGGAAGCCCCGTCGCGTTCAGTATGTATGACGCAACGACCTCGTCGATACCTGTGAGAGCGTCCTCAGCCGTCACGTTCACCACACGCCCGGTCGGCAAGTGGGAGACGGTCGGCGGCGTCGCGTCGACCATCACGGAGACGTTCGTCGTCGCCCCGCGGTTTCCCGCATGGTCCACGGCATAGAACTCGATGAGGTAGACGCCATCCTGCCCGGACGCCCCGACCGTGAAGGCGTCCGCGTAGGCGTTGAAGGCCCCCGCGCTCGCCCCTCCAAGGGTCGCCCGCCAATGGACGCCTTTCACGCCGGACCCCGCGTCCGTCGGAGTGGACAGGGTGATGCCGGTCGTAGGCGAGATGGCGATAGATGGTTCCCCGGCGATGTCTGAAGCGCCGTCGAAGCTCTCCACCGGCGCCTCCGGCGCGGAGCCGTCCACCTTGAACTGGAACGACACGTTGCTCTGGGCGTTCGTCGTATCGACCGCTACCACTTCCACGGTGACCGTGTCGCCATCCGCGAACGTGGCCGTGTACCTGGCATTGACGCCGCCCGCCGTCGCGGCCTTGGTGGCCCCGACGACGGCGCCGTTCACTTTCATCGTGACGCCGCTCGCCGCGATCGACGAGTCGAGCGCGTTGGCCTCGATCGTCGCGGTGAGGTTCGTCCAACGCTTGCCGTCGTCGCCCGTCTTCCAGCTCGTGGCACCAACGGACAAGGCGGGCGAGACCACTTGGATCTGCGGCGCGAGGCTCGTCCCGACAACGAACGCGAAGAAACCAAGAAGGTTCGACCGACCGGCCTTGTCGGTGGCAAGGATGCTGTACGTGTGCACGCCCGAAGCCGTGAACGACGCCGTCGCGGACCAGTTCTTGTCCGTCGCGTTCGTCGACGTGCGGTTCATGGCGTAGAGCGTCGACGTCGCGTTCGGGAAACTGACGTTGACGAACACGGTGTCGATGTTCTCTATCCCGGCGTTGTCCGTGACCAGGACGGTGAACGTGAGCGGTGTGCCGACCTCCACTTGGGGCGTGCCGCTTGCGTTCGCCGCCGTCGTCGAAAGCCGGGGCGTTGCGATATCGGGCCCTGCGAAGTCGCCTATCGTGAAGTTGAACGGGCCCAACGTGGCGCTGTTGTTGTTCGCATCGAACGCCGTCACGTTGAACGTGTAGTTCCCGAACGCCTCCGACGAGGCCGCCGGCATCTGGAAGCTGTACGTCCACGCTCCCGCCTGCTTTGCGGCGGCAGGGGCCGACGCGCTCGCGTTGACCTTGCGCTCGGCTCCCTTGAAGACGTCGATGAAGACGGCGTTCACGTAGAAGTTGTCCGAAACGCTCGCGGTCAACGGGATGAAGGCGGCCGCCGAATAGCTCACGTTCGCAACGATGTTCGCGCCAAGCGTCGTCCCGGAGGCCGTGGCCCCAGTGATGACCGGCTTCTGGTTCGGGGACTCAAGGATCGTGAAGTTCCGTGGCGGCGTCGAGACGTCGGACTCACCGAGGCTGTTCGAAGCGTAGATCTGCCACTGGAAGAACCCGACGCCGGTCCACGCGGGGACGGTCGCGACATAGGTCCCCGTCGTCTTCGCTCCGCCGCCGGAGCGCGTCATGACGTAACTCGCCGTGACGCCGGGGCCCGTGACATTGACCTTCGTGTCGATGAAGACGCCCGACGTCCCAAGGTCCGCTATGAAATCGAGCGTGAGCGCGTTCTGGCCATCATATGCGCTTGCGGACTTGATGAATTGGAGCGAAGAGAAGGTCAGGCTGTTGAACTTGAGGGTCGCCGATATGTTCGTGAGGTTGTAAGCGGGGGTGGTTGCGTTGCTCGTGGCATTGAGCGTGATGGTCGCCCCCGCGCCATTGACCTGGTTTCCCGGGGCCCCGATGGTCACGGTCACGTTCGCGACCTCCAACGGCCGAAGTGTCACGCGCGCAGGCGTGCCGGAGACGAATGAAGAATGGTTGCTCGAGAACGACACCGTCCACGCGTTCGTCGTCGTGTTGAAGACGCTTATCGGATTCTTGTCGAGCGAGATCGTGTCGTTCAAAGTACCGAGGTTGACCAGCGTGAAATTGACGGTCTTCGCCTCGCCCGGAAGGAGCGAGACGCCCACGGTCTCGTTCAAGCCTTGCTGCCTCGATTCGGAAAGCCAATCGGTCTCACGGCAGAGGCTCGCAAGCGTCGTCGTGCCGATCTTGCAAGGGCCGTCCGGGTAGAGTTCGAGCCTGTTGCTATGGAGTCCCACGAGGATTGTCATGTTGTGCGAGTGGAACGGTTGGTTCTTCGACGCCGCGACGAGGTTGAAGGTCACGAAGTCCCCGACGCGCGCCCCGGAGGGGATCGAGGCCTTGAATTTCACGAGGATGGAAGAGCCCGCCGCCACCGACGCGGTCCTGAAGTTCGGCGACGTGAGCGGTGAACCGGCCGCGTCGAAGAGTTGGCTTCCGCCGTTCGTCCATTGGCTAGTCGTCGTCCCGCCCGTCTGGCGGTTCGGCATGTTCACGCCTCCATTGGTGGTCGTGACGCTGAGGTCGAACTCGTCGGGGGTCGTGAGTGTGCTCTTGTTGAAGATGACGACGTCGATCGTCTGGACGCTCGCGCTGGAATGCGTCTTCGACAGGAACTTCTCCTTGAAGACGGGAGCGTACGCGCCCACGATGATGTCGCGCGTGTTCGAAAGCCTCACGTTCCCTGCAAGGTCCTCGACGTGCGCTTGCAACGCGTACTGGGCGTTGTGGATGAGGACGATGTCCGTGAACGTGAACTCCTTGCTTTCTGCGGCCGCGCCCTTCTGCGCCGCGCTAGCGCCCTTGAACACGGTCCCGTCCGGAAGTGTCGCCGTGTAGTTGATCTGGACCGAGAACGGTCTCGCGTCGCTCGCCGTCACCTTCGCCGTCGCCCTGCAGTTCGCCTCCGCGAGGCTCAATGTCGCCTCGACGCAGTTCTTCGTGAACGTGGCGGGATCCGTGACCGTGATGACGCTCACCGTCGGCAACGTCCTGTCGAATACGATGGTGGTCTCGTCGCTGTTGAAATCGACGAGCGATTCGCGCCCGGCCGTGTCCGTGGCGCGCACGCGGATCGTGTAGTTCAGCTCCTGGAAGCCGGCGAAGTTGGTGACGTTCGTGAAGTTCATGAGCCCCGACGCGTCGAAAAGCTCCTTGTCGAACGCCATCGGACGCTCGTGGACCGACGAGTCGCTTGCGTTGATGAATTGGAGGAACACCTTCGTCTTGTCGACGCCTATCGGGTCGCTCACCGTCACGTTGAACGCAAGCGACACGTCCGAGTCGCCCTTCACGTGGAAGCGCCCACCGGCGGGAAAGACCGCGACATCGTCGGCCCATGCTGTGCCCTTCGAATCCTCGAAATCGAGGGCGATCACGAGCTTAGTCGCTCCCGTCGGCACGGAGGGGAGGACGAACGCGGAAGTCTGGTAGTAGGTCCACTCCGTCGTGGAAGTGACGGGCCCGACCTTCGAAACGACGCCGTTCGCCACGGTGGCCCCCGTCGAGTCCACGTAGAGAAGCTCGATCGAGAAACCGCCGCTTCCTGAGACGCCTGCGGTCTTTATCCAACCGCTTAGGTTGTACGGGGCCCCGATGGCGAGCTTGCTCGTTACGTCCTGCGTCAATCGCCCGAGGCTCGTCTCGGTCGTCTCCACGCCCTTGGCGCTCGTTGCGCCCCGTTTCATGATCGTCGTGTCGGCCGTGTACGTGCCGGTCCCCGTCGACGTCGTCCAACCCGTTAGCGCTGACTCGAACCCGGGGTTGGTGATCGCCGTCGAGGCGTCTCCGCGGCCGAAGATGAACGCCGAGGCGACGTTCGGCCCCGACGTGTCCTCAAGGCTGAAAGTCCGCGCAGGGTCGGTCGTGACGCCGTTACCCGCTTGGTCGGTGACCGTTACCCGGAAAGTGAACGCGCCCTCCTTCGTACAGAGGAATTCGGTCGTGTAAGTCCCGAGGCCGTTCGCAGAGTTGCCTTGAAGGCTCATGAACTTCTCCGCCGAGGCGCACGGAGCGCCTGGGCCCGTGATGACGAGCTTCACGCCGTTACCTGGCGTGATCTTGAAATTGTCATTCGCGTCGACGGAGAACGTCAACGTCTTGCCGGCTTGGAACGCGGTCCCGCTGGCGACCCCGACCTGCGTGACGGTGACCGCGCTCTGGGTCGGTGCGGTCGTGTCCTTGAACTGGAACGTGTGGGTCGTCCCGTCGTCGACGAACGTGCTCGACGCCGTCGAGGGGTTCGCCCGGACGTTCGCCGCCTTGTCCTGCGCCTTCACCTGATAACGGAAGGTGCCGAACGTGCTCCCGAGCGAAAACGTCCCCGAGAAGCTGTTGGCGGTGCCGTTCGGCGCCATGGCAAGGGTCGTGAAAACGGTCGTTGCCGGAAGCGGCCCCGTGATCTCTACGAACGGGTTCCCAGCGAGGTTCCCCTCGGCGTCCGTCACACTTGCATTGATGAAGTAACGGTCGGTCCCGCTCACCCGGAGATCCACCTCGCCGCCGCGAGGATGCGGGGTGATGACAGGTGGGCTGATGATCGGCGCCGTGTTGTCCACCGCGAGCACGGTGTTCGTCTCGGTAAGCGTCGCCGAGATGGCTCCACTCGTGTCACCCGCGGCCTTGTTGGAGTCGCGCGCCGTTATCGGGACCACGAACGTGTAAGCACCCTGGTCGGGCACGTGGTTCGAGTCGAGCACGACCCGAAGAGTGCACGTGGCGCTTGCGCCCCCCGCGACCGTCGACGCGCAGGAACCCGAATCAAGGGTGAAGGACGTGCGCTTGTTGTGGGCGGCATCGTCGATGCCATCGAGGAGCACCTTCGTGGCGGCGAGGTCTAGCGCCAACGTCGATGCCGTCGCTTCCCCTGTGTTCCTGAGGTTCACCCGCACATCCAGCGTGTTGGTCGAGCCCGTCCCGGAACTCACGAACGTGTCGGCCGAAGTGACGATGACGGTGCGGCCGCTCGCGGGCCCCGCTATCGTCGGCGCCGTCTGGATGTCCACGCTGATGCTGGTGGCCGAGACGCTTGCACCTGTGGCCGTCGCCGAAGCTCCCATCGTCCGGTCGGAGGTGGACGCTGAATAATCGACATCGAAATCGTAGTTCTTCGATTGGGCGGCGCTGATCGTTTGCGTCGCGGAGCCCACGGCCGTTATCGAGTCGAGGCCTCCGCTCGACGTCACGGCGCCAGTGACAGCGATATCGCTCGTCGCATGGCTCTTCACCGTCACGCGGTAGCCGAGGTTGTCCTGGTCCGCGGTCGCCTTGCAAGAGGAAGAACAGGACGAGGGGTCCGTGATGGTGAAGGAAGTGACCTCGAGGACTTTGCGGGTTAGTGGGTTGGCTCCGGCATTCCCCGTCGTGGTCCAGTCGGACGATGCTGCCGGTTTGAAGGCCCATGCATATGTGAACGAGAACGCGTCAGACGGTGCTGAGTCCTGCGTTGCAGGGGCCTGGGAGACCCGCGCCGTAAACATCGTCGCCGCCGCGCCGGGAACAAAGTAAGATGCCGGGGCGGTTGCCGTCCAAGTTATCTGGTTCTGGTTCGCCGAAACCGTCCAACCGGTCGGCGCTCCATCTGCCGTACTAAACGTGTACCCGGAGCCGCCCGATGGAGCGACTAGCGTAACCGAACTGAGGTTCTTCGAACCCGTGGCGGGGACTTGGACGGTGATTGAGAGGGACACGGGACCCGCCGTGGGTGCGTCCGCGTAGAAACTGGTCGGTGTCAAGATGTATCCGGTTGGTCCGGAGACCGTGATTGGGGGCGCGGTGACGACAAGGTTCCTCACGGCGACCTTCGGGGAGCTGGCAGCAGGCACAACAAAACTGTCGGCAGGCGGTGATGAGGTGTTCGTGACGTAGGTGGTGACGCCCCAAGCAGTGTCGGCGTCGGTCGCCATGTTGCAGGCGGCCAGCCCGAGCTTGAACACGAGTCCGGCGGCGGGGAGGCTCCCTCCAGGGTTGGTCAATGGATCAACCACGAAGGACCAGCGGGCCGCATTCTGAGATTCGGGAATGGTACCCGTCGGGGGGTCTGAGTTGTTTAGCCACCCGGTGGGCGGTTGCACGAACGAGGAGTCGACGTCGCACTTCGTACCGCCGCTCGTAGGCGGAGTGAAGTCCACTTGGCGCACGGGGGCGTCTGCACCGCCGACGGTTCCCGGTTTTACCGTTATGTTGAATTGGCGCGGAGCGCCGCCAAGGATAAAGCTGTCTCGGTCGAGACTGGCGTCTGCGGTCGATCCGGCGTGGTTGGCAGACGCGGTGTCGGCCGTGAGTAGGGCGGCAACGAAGACTATAGCAAGCGCCAAGAAGAGCACTCGTGTCGGCGGGCGAGGGGCATGCTGCAGGCTACGGTGTGTCTTACTCACGTCTATACCCTCCATTTTTATACGCGATTTTGGCAAATGCGCCACTAATATATAAGCACCTGTAACTTGCGCGGACACAGGCGCGGCCCATCTTGAGGTTTGCGGCCGGTCCAATTCTCCAGATGGGCGGCCCTGATCGGGGATTGGCACGGTCACCTGAAATCAGGATAGTTTTGTTGGATTTAGGGCCATGGGGCTGGTGCGGCGACGTGGGCGCCGTGAAAAGGGCGGTTTAATTAGCGCCCTCCGCCGTAGCCCGCGCACCAATGCGCATCGACCCGTGGTCAAGCACCCAGTTCGCCGATTATGCACGCCTACGCGACGAGTTCGGGATATCCGCGTTCGACTACGCCGAGCGCCTCGAACGGCTCGCAAAGGATCGAGGATTGCCGTCTCCGCCTCCCATCATCACGCGCAACATCATCTTCGGCCACCGCGGGTTCGATAGCGTGTTTCGCGCGATAGAACGCGAAGAGCCTTGGGCCGTCTTGACCGGCCTCATGCCTTCGGGCCCGATGCATTTCGGGCACAAGATGGTCATCGACCAGGTGATGTACTACCAGAGCCTGGGCGCGGACGTCTTCATAACGGTCGCCGACATCGAGGCATATTCGACGCGCGGGCTTTCGCTTGAAGAGACTGAACGGCTCGCCCTGAAGGAGTACATCGAGAACTATGCAGGACTCGGCTTGAAGCCCGAGGTCCAAGTCGATGGACGCAAGGCCACCTGCCAGATCTATTTCCAGAGCAAACGCGCGGCGGTAAAAGACCTCGCGTGGAAGCTCGGCAAGAACGTGAACTGGAGCACGATGGAGGCCATCTACGGCTTCACGGGTGAGACCAACCTCGGTCACGTACAGAGCCCCCTCGTCCAAGTGGGCGACATCCTCCACGTCCAATTGCCCGAGTACGGCGGCCCGCGGCCCGTGGTCGTCCCGGTGGGCGTGGATCAGGACCCGCACATACGGCTCACGCGGGACCTCGCCTCATCGGTGCGGTTCTTCAAGATCGGCGTGAAGGACAAAGGCGGTTTCGTGTCGCTTGCGAGCGCACAGAACGCGGCGGCGGTGGATTCGATCTTCAAGATGATCCCGGGTGGGCCCGGCCAAGGGGAACGAAGGGCCATGCACCGCGCGGAAGGTGCTAGCGGTGACGACGCGCGTGTCAAGAAAGTGGAGACGATCTTGGAGCACGTCCGCAAGGAGGCCATACTTCCTCTCGGGTTCGACGAGAAGCACGTGAAGGTGAACGCGGCCTACGGTCTAATCGAGCTTCCAAGCCACCGACCGGGCCAATCCATCGAACTCGACGCGGCACTCTCCAAGCTCGAGGTCACGTTGGGCGGCTACGGCTTCATCCCGCCCGCATCGACTTACCACTCGTTCATGTCGGGCCTCACAGGGGGCAAGATGTCCTCCTCGAAGCCAGAGACCCACATGGCGCTACGCGAGGCCGCCTTGTCGGGCGAGAAAAAGATCAAGGGCGCAAAGACGGGCGGGCGTGAGACGGCGGAGATCCAGCGCAGACTCGGCGGCGAGGCCGAAAGATGCGTCATCTACGAGATGTACCTCTTCCACCTCTCGCCGGACGATTCTGACCTCAAGGAAAAATGGGACATGTGCAAGACCGGAAAGAGGCTCTGCGGCGAGTGCAAAGGGATAGCGGCGACGCGCACCGTCGAGTTCCTTTCCCGGCAGGCCTCGGCCGTGAAGGAGAGCGAAGGCGCGGTCGCACGGATGGTGAAGTCGGATTGAACTCCATTGAACTCTCGAACCAGGAGAAGCGGGTCTTGGTCGCTCTTCACAAGCTGGGCCCCACGAGTCCACAGGAGCTCCTCAAAGTCTCAGGCCTCACCGAACTCGTCGAGGTCATGAACGGCGCTTCGTGGCTTCGCGCGAAGGGGCTTCTCAAATGGGACGAGAAGTTCAACGTCTCCTACAGATTGACAGATGAAGGCCGCGAACTGGTGAACCGGCTTCCGGAGCGGCGGCTGTTCCGGCTCCTGGAAAAAAACGGGGGCACCGTCCTCCTCAAGGCCGTGGCGATTCTCACGTTGAATGACGGGCCGGATCGAAAAATATTGCCGGAAGAGATTCCGATCGCGGTCGGTTGGCTAAAACGGAAAGGTCTTGCGGAAATCACCAAAGACGGCGTCGAGACCATGGTTCGCACGCGTCCCGGAGCCGAGATCATTATTACGCCCGATGAGAAGGTGATGACGATGCTTGCCGCCGCGCCCGAGGGCGTCCCGGAGTCAGATCTCGATTCTCGAGGGGTGAATCTTCTTCTCGGCCGCCAGAACATCCTCAAGAAGAAAGAGGAGACGGCTTGGCGCTTCGAGCTCACCGATAAGGGCCGCGCTATGGTGGAGGCCGGCATCGACCTACAGGAGACAGTGAGCCAGATCACGCCCGAACTCATCCAGAGCGGCGCTTGGAAGACCGCGAGCATCCGTGCTTACGACGTCGCCTCCTTCGCGCCACCGGTGTACGGCGGCAAGACCCATCCGATGAGACGCATCGTGGACGACATTCGCCGCATCTTCCTCTCGATGGGCTTTACGGAGATCGGCGGGCCATTCGTGCGGTCCTGCTTTTGGGACATGGATGTCCTCTTTGTGCCGCAAGACCACCCGGCGCGCGAGATGCAGGACACGTTCTACCTTTCAAACCCCGCGAAAAGCGCCATCAAGGACCGCAAGCTCCTCGACCGCGTGAAAGGCGTCCACGAGAGCGGCAAGGGCGTCGACTCGACGGGTTGGGGCTACAAGTGGAGCGAGGCCGAGGGCTCGCGCATGATCCTCCGGACCCACACGACGGTGGACACGATCAGCCACCTTGCAAAACACAATGAACCGCCCGTGAAGGCGTTCGCGATCGGGCGCGTTTTCAGGAAGGAAGCCATGGACGCAACGCACCTTCCAGAGTTCCACCAAGTGGAGGGCATCGTCATGGAGGAGGGCGCGAACCTTCGCGAACTCATTGGACTCTTACGCGAGTTCTTCCAAAACCAAATGGGGTTCGAAGAGGTGCGCGTGCGGCCCGGTTATTTCCCGTACACCGAGCCGAGCCTCGAAGTGGATGTCCGATTCCGTGGAAAATGGCTTGAGCTCGGCGGGGCCGGGATATTCCGCCCGGAGGTCACGAGGCCGATCGGGTGCAAGGCGCCCGTACTCGCGTGGGGCCTTGGGCTTGAGCGTCTCGCCATGTTGAAACTCGGCCTCACCGATATCCGCGACCTCTATCTTCCGGATATCGACTGGTTGCGTAACGCGCCCGTCGAGAAGACGCAATAGCGGGTCGGGAAACCTGCAAGGGCAAAGCTCTCGGAAGCCTCCGTGACGCGTCGGACGGTGAGACCTTCGCTCTCTTGCCCACCTTGTCGATCATTGTGGCCCGTCGTGGACTCCGTGTCATGCGCCGTGTGATCCGCCGTGTGATGTGCTCCGCTCGATCGAAGGAAAACTACGGGGCCGGGCGGCCCCTCGCGCACTGGCCGCAAACACCCGCTCTGCCCGCGTGCACGGGACACACTTTGGCACCGCACACCCGGCACGTCTCGACCGCCGGCGCCCCGCACCGGTCGCAAAGTCCCAGTATCATAATAGCGATAATCTTTTACGCACCCTAGGTTTAAGCAGGTTCCGACGGAGACGTTCTGATGAGGGAGTATGAACTGAAGCGGGGCCAGTCGAAGAAGATCGAAGGCGAGCAGTTGTCCTCACTCATGACGGAGGTCTTCGGGGCGTGCGAAAAACGGGGGGACGCCTACGTGACGAAATACGGCGCTCTATCGAGCATAAGCGTACAGATGAAAGACGCGAAGACATTGGTCGTCGACACGGTGAGCGACAAGAGCGCCTCCACCGAGGTCGCCGGCGAGACGATCAAGAGATTCAACACGTTCCTCGAACGCGTCACGGGATTCACGACGAAGCAGAGGGCGAAGCGGGCGCAAGAGGCATTGAAGAAGGCCGCCGGCGTGCCGGGCGAGAAGCCTTGAGGAATCAAGATGGCGACGTCGAACTAGAGCAACCGCGCGCCTAATACCGCCTCGATCTCCGCGTACGGGTCCTCCGGAAACGCCAGCGGCGACAAGTCCCCGAGTCGCGTAACGAACCGCCATTCGGCGATTTTCTCATGCGCCGAGCGCGCGTAACCGGGGATCGGCGGTCCCATGAGGCCGGTGACGACGTGGCAGATCCCGTTCGGTCGTTTCTGCGTCAGGGCAAGCGTTGCCTCGTGGAGCGAGTGGCCGATCTCCTCCTCGAATTCGCGTAGCGCTCCAATAACGGCGTCCTCGCCCGCGCGCAATCGACCGCCGGGCAGTTCCCAGCCGCGATCGCGATGGCGCGCCATGAGGAAACGTTCCTTTGCGGCCGTTTCAAAGCAGACGAGGATCGTGAATCCCACGTGGCACCCTCCGCCTTATCATGCGAAGCTCTTGTAACTTGCGTCTCCCGTCGGGTCCTCGACGTAGTGAAGCACGTAAAGCCCCGTTGGGATGTCGATCGCGTGGATGAAGCCGTTCGTGACGACGACCTCCCAGAAGTCGGGGTTCGTCCCCGCGGGGACCGGTTGGTTGAACATCTTCGTGGGCTCCGTCTTCTGGTAGATCCCGAGGATGCCGTCGCTTTTCACACCCGAATGGCCCGAGTCGTGCGACAAGATCTGGGCGAGGTCGAGCACCCAGACTCCGGCGTGGTAGAAGGCGAGGTACATCTTGGAGCCGATGAGTTGGAAGTTGTGTGTCGAGAACCGGATGCCGTCCGCGCCGCGTATCCCCGGAGCGACCCATTCGGCGGCGAGCTTCATCGATGAATAATCGGTGGCATCCATCACGAAGACGCTCGGGATCGAGTTGTCGATGAGTTCGGGGATTGCGACGATGTAACGCTTCCCGGCTACGAGGGTCGCCATGGCGGTGTGGATGTTACCAGTGTAATGCACGGCGCCCTCCCCTTGCCAGCAGCCTAGCTCCACGGGGACTTGCGGGTCCGAAACGTCCACGGCGCAAGCGCCCCAGTCCCAATAGGAGACGTACATCACGGGCTTTCCCGTCAATGGGTCGTCTTGCACCGTCATGTCGTGCGGGCGAAGGCCAAGACGCACGTCGTTGTAGTAGGTGAACGGACTGCTCATGTCGTTTCCGACGATCGTCATCACGCCGTCGCTGTCTTGCGCGTTGTACTGCGAAACGAGGCGGATGCTCTCTCCGGCAGGCGAGTCCCGCAGGAACTCGTAGACCAGTATCGTGCTTCCGACGCTGAAGAGGTACTCGCGTCCCGCGATGCGCTTGTAAGAAAGCATGTGGACGCCGTACTCCTGGTAGGTCCATGCGAGAAGCGGAAGCGGTTTGGTAGGATCGGCGGCGTCGTACACCTGGATACCGTTTGCGGCGATCCATTGGGCGCGCTCCGTGTCGTCCATCGCCGTCGACTGGTTCGGCTGCGGGACCTTTCGCTGCGCCGAGGTCGGGTCTTGGAGATTCGCGTTCGTGGTGTAGCGTTGCGTCGCCGCGAACACGTACTTCCCGTCGTCGGAGAATTTGAGGTCCGCGAGGCGCGGCATGTGGTAGACCGGGGTGAAGGAAAGGAGCTTCGGCTCGTACGCGGTCGTGATGTCCATCAGAACGATGCCCGCGAGTTCGCCTGCCTCGCCCAACGTCGCGATCGCCGCGAGGTTCTTGTACACATCCATCTCACCGTAGCTTCCCCGGGCGACGCCGGGGACATCGCCGAGCGCGTGATGAGCGATGAGGTGCATGGACGAAGTCTGCCACTGGTGCTCGTCGGGGTCGGAGTGGTTGTGCTTGAGTTCGAAGAGGTCGTCGAAGTCGATGGGGGGTAACGCCTCGCCGAGGTCCGCGATCGAAGGCGCGGGGTCCGGGCCTTGCGACACGCAGCCGGCAAGCGTGATTCCGAGCGTCATGAGAATCGTCGCCAAGGCCGGTTTTCGCGTCATGATCCTCTCCGCCTGAACGGCGGCAACTCGCTATTTATCGTTTTTGTCATTCGGGCCCATCGACGGCCGTTCGACCACCGCATGGGACGACGCTGGGACGTGAAGGGGTGGTGAGGTGAAGGGTGCCTCCAGGTCGATAAGGGGCCTGGAGGCTAGGTTGGGGGGAGGGGTTGATCGTCTACGCTTCCGCTTCAGCGGCGCCCTGCGTTGACATGAACGAAGCGGCCGACGTCATCTCGATCTCGTCGTCGCTCGTGATGTAAGCACCATTCACGTGCGTCGGGTAGTTCGCGATTATCGCCATCACGGCGCTGATTGCTTTCAGGCTTCTCAAGGTTTTTTCGCTCAGGTGCAACACGACCTTTCTACCTCCGACTCGTCGTGGAGCATATTAGGGACTTGTTGCACGACGGGTGACCGAACCGGGGCCGGTCTTGAACAGGTCTTCTCCGGCCCCTTACCGCTTCGGCTTGCAGCGGAGATTTCGCCCCGCCTTCGATTCGCGCGACGTCCACCCGGGACGAGGCCTTCCCACCACGTCGACGACGGCGGATGGCGCGGCTCGACCGGGCCACGGTTTTTCCTCTGGGTCGAACGCGATCCATCTCGACCCCCGCTGGCGGCCCCTTAGCAATTCGTGAACTGGGTGCTTCCGAAGGGGTTCGCGGCCTCCGGGGGCATGTAGTTGGCGCTTGTCCTGAGCACGATCCGCACCCTGTAATCGGACGCGATGTTCCCCGGTCCTTCGGCGAGGCGAATCGTGATTATATAGTCGCCGGGGGAGGAGCCGTCTAGCGGAAGTGGGAGAGTCGATTGCGAGGGTCCCCGAGCATCCGAGTTCAAGGTACCTACGATGCTTCCGTCGGGGTCCTTGACTTCGACCTCGATGGCGGCTCCGGGCACTTTCTGGCCCCAGCAGATACCGATCTCGCCCCATCGGTCGCTTTCCGCGACGGGGAACTCGTGACTCGCTTCTGCCGCCGCGAGCGTGAGGTTTCCCTCGTGGCGCTTGTCATAGGTCGTCGTTGAATTGCCGTAGGCCGGCCACTTCCCGGTCCAATTGCCCCAGCCTTGGCTCCAGTTGCCCCAGGACCCGCTTTCGTTTCCCCACTCCTCGCTCCAGGACGAGTTCCAACCGCTCCCGCCCCAGTTCCCAAAACCAGGGAACGGGCCGGCGAACACGACGTCACCGGTCTCCGCGTTGACGACGGCGATGACCCCGGCGCCGTTGTCTTCGTCCTTTGACGCGTCCCATGCCCACAGGACCCACTTGTCCTCGCCGTCATCCTCCCCTCCGTACATATCGGCCGAACCGAGGCCGACGACGTACTGCGGGTCCGAGAGTTTCGCCGCGGGTTCTTCGAACGACTTGTTCCCATGCGCCGTGCGGGCGGCGTCGTCGCTGTCGAGTTTCCAGGCGAGCGCGCGCACGTTGGAGTCGTCGTCCTCGTCGGCCTTTGATTCCTCGCGTATGATCACCGTCTTGTTCTTCGCCGCGATCACGATGCCAAGGGTATCCCTCGTTTCGGGGTCCTTGAATTCGACGAGCCACGCGACGCCCTTGCCGTTGCCGATATTCGGATCAGGGCCTATCAAGGCTCTCATGGAATCGGCGTCGTCTTCCGACTCGTCCGCGTTGGAAGACATCTCGGCGTAGGCGGATGGAGAGAACTCGTAGGCCGCGGCCGAAATCAATACCGCCGCGGACCTCCAAGCCCTCGCCTCGCGCTCGGCGAGGCCGTAAAGCGTCTTCAGGCTCGCCTCCTCGGAAGACGAGAAGAACGGGAGGTCGTCCGGGAGGTTCTCGAGGCAACCGGCGAAGCTCGTGGAGATCAGCACGGTGGCAAGCATCAGTGGCGCTATCGACTTGGCCATGGCGGCAAATGACAGGAAGGTCGCCTTAAGGTTTTTGGAGCGTTGGTTCAAGTGTGAGGCCGGCGCGCGATGGGCCTACCCGTTCGCGACCCCATTCCTTGCCCGTTCGGGCCACGGCCCGGGACCGCCGCACGTGGCGACTTGGATGGGCTTCCCGCAGGCGCGGCTTCCCAGCCGAGGTTGGCACGACAACGGCTATTCTAGGCGTTGGGCTTGCGAGACCTACTCGCGGTACACATTCCTCACGGGGCTGAACTTGTACCCGTAATGGATGACGCCCGCTTCACCGTCTTCCGCAACACGCCTGAAGACCTTGTGCACCTTCATCCCGATCTTGACGTCGTCTGGTTTGCAGTCCACGATCTGTGTCGTGAGCTTCGGCCCTTCGGTGAGTTTCACGATGGCAAGCACGTACGGCGTTTGGAGCTCGAAGCCCGCCGGCGCAGTGTGGACGGTGGTGAAGGAGACCACCTCCCCGTCGCCTGCGAACTGCTCCTCCTTGAGCTTGCCGACCGAGAGGTGCCTGCACTTAGGACACAAGGATCGCGCGGGGAAGATCGCGTCGCCGCACCGCTCGCAGCGCACCCCGATGAGGTTGTAACGCTGGTTCAACGCCCTCCAAAAACGCGGGGCCTGCATCTAGAACCCACGCTCCAGGATGTGGACGACGGCCGTCCCGCCGGAGCCGCCGACGTTATGCGCGAGGCCCACTTTCGCGTCTTTCACCTGCCGCTTGTCCGCGGTCCCGCGCAGTTGTTGCACCAGTTCGACCGCCTGAGCGACACCCGTCGCCCCCACTGGATGGCCGCGTGCTTTGAGCCCGCCTCCAGGGTTCACCGGGAGTTGGCCCTTGATGTGCGTGAGTCCCTTCTCCGCGGCCATGCCGCCTTCTCCTTTCTTGAAGAAGCCAAGGTCCTCGATGGCCATGACCTCGCCGATCGTGTACGAGTCGTGCACCTCGGCCACGTCGATGTCCTCCGGTCTTAGGCCCGCTTGCTTGAAGGCCCTCGCACCAGCGACCTTGGTCGCCGCTAGTTCGCTGAGGCTGCGGCGGTCGTGAAGCGCCAGGAAATCCGACGCCTGCGATGAGGCCCGGATGAAGACCGGTTTCGCCCCGTACTGCGCCGCCTTCTCCTTGGTTGCGAGGATGACCGCTGCCGCTCCGTCGCCGTTTGCCGAACAGTCAAGAAGCCGCAACGGGTCGGCGATCATGGTGGACTTCATCACCGCTTCCTTCGTTATCTCGAACGGGTACGCCGCGTTCGGGTTCAAAGCTCCGTGCTGATGGTTCTTCACGGCCACGGCCGCGAGTTGCTCGCGCGTCGTCCCGTACTCATGCATGTGCGCTTTGGCCATCATGGCGTAAAGCGACGTGAACGTGGCACCGAAGAACGCCTCCCATTCCTGGTCGGCCGCCGTCGCCATCGTGTCGGTCGCCTGGGCGTCGATTACGTCGGTCATCTTCTCCACGCCGCCGACGACCACCACATCGTGCGCTCCGCTCGCGATCGCGAGGTACCCGCAGCGTAGCGCCGCCCCGCCCGAGGCGTCGGCGGCCTCGATGCGCGTCGCCGGTATGTTGTTCCTTGAAAGACCCGCCTCGTCGACGACGAGTGGCCCCACGTGCTCCTGGCCGATGAGACGCCCTGCGGACATCGAGCCCACGTAGACGGCCTCGATGTCGTCGCCCGCGATCTTCGCGTCCTGCGCGGCCTTGAGTCCCGCCTCTGTCACGAGTTGGCGGAACGATTTCTCCCAAAGCTCGCCAAAACGCGTCTGCGCTACACCGATGACGGCGACGTCACGCACTACGAACACCTCCGTGTTGGGAAGGCGGCCGGGGGCGCCTTCGGCCCCGAAGAGCCGGCCGCCTTCGGCGGCGCCACGGGGCCTATGCCCCTGCGCATCGACCCGGGAGAGTCGCGGATCATGCGGCCGCCCCCCGGTGGATCTTCTTGCGGAACTTCGCATACACGGCGTAGTCGATGTACTCCTTGTTCCTGATGAGCTCCTGGATCGTCGGGCCGTAGCCGCGCACGTTCTTGATCTCGTCCTTGACCTCTAGGTCGAACGCGTCGGCCCCGGCGCCGGAGCCGTACGCGCACATGAACACGCGATCACCAGGCGCTGCCTCGTCGAGGATGGAGCAGAGTCCGAGGAGAGCCGCGCCTGAATATGTGTTCCCGACGACGGGCGTCAAGAGGCCGGTCTTCATCTGTTCGTCCTTGAAGCCGAGTTTCTTCGCCGCTCTCACGGGGAACTTCCCGTTGGGTTGGTGCAAGACCGCGTAATCGTAGTCCTCCGGTCGCATCTTGACGCGCTGCATCAGACGCTCCGATGCGGCTATCACGTGCTTGAAGTAGGATGGCTCGCCGGTGAAGCGGCCGCCGTGCGTCGGGTACTTCTGTCCTTCGCGGCGCCAGAAATCAGGGGTGTCCGTCGTGTAGGAACACGTGTCGTTTATCTCGGCTGCGACGTTGGTGTTGCCGATGACGAAGGCGGCGGCACCCGCGGAGGCCGAGTATTCGAGGGCGTCGCCGGGAGCGCCTTGGCTCGTGTCGGCGCCGATCGCGAGCCCGTACTCTATCATGCCGGAGCCGCACATGCCCATGACGCTTTGCATGCCCACGGTGCCGGCCTTGCAGGCGAACTCGAAGTCCCCCGCCGTAAGATACGGCGAGGCGCCGATGGCCTCGGTGACGATCGTCGCGGACGGTTTCACCGCGTAAGGGTGCGATTCGCTTCCGACGAATATTGCGCCGATCTTCTTTGGGTCGACGTGCCCACGGCGCATGGCGATACGCGCCGCCTCGACGCTCAAAGTGATCGTGTCCTCGTCTGGGCTGGCAACGCTTTTCTCGTGGACGTTGAGTCCGCTTTTTATCGAGTCTGGGTCTTCGCCCCAGACGCGGGCGATCTCTTCGGCCTTTATCCTGTAACGCGGTATCATCGCGCCATAGCTTACGATTCCTGCCAAGTTGTTTCCTCCTCTTTATGGAATGTCAAGGTGCAAAGTGCGTGTGCGGTTCCCGTTCTTCGTCCCCTTAGAGAAGCCTCAGCCTCTCCACCATCTTGTCGATGTCCATCCGTGTCACCACAAGGGGGATGGATTCGGTGCGGGCAAGCCTCACTGCAAGCTCGTCGACGCGCTCCGGGCGATGGTAGCAGATGAGGCTGGGTTTCATCGGGTGCACGCGGATCGCCACCATGGGCGACCTGCCGTAGGTGATACCCGTGAAGATGAGGGCCCGCTCGCTCGACCACCCGTAGATCTTCATGTACTCGAAGCTTGTGAGGCTCGTTATCGCCTTCACCGAGTCGATTATGGTGTACCCTTTGAGTTCGCGTTTCCCGCGTTCGTCGGGCACCAGCACTTCCCCATCGACGGCTTCGACGAACTTGTCCACGGAGACCGGGACGAAGAGTTCGCGGATGTCGATGATGGCCTCGTTCGTCTCGAGCATCGAGGAATAGTTCCTGAGCACCACGTTGCCGCGTCGGCCGTCAAGGTCGAGAAGGGCGTTCACGATTCGCTGTACCGTCATCGTCCCCGGACTCTTGCGGCGGCCGGACTCGTAATCCGAGATCACGGACGGGGAGACGCCGAGCGTCTGCGCCAGGTCGGTCTGCGAAATGCCGAAGATCTCCCGCCACTTTCGTATCGTGGCCCCGGGTTCGTGGCTCAGCGTTATCTCGCCGGCCATCTTCTCGGCGATTCTCTCCCGGACCGCCATTCGGGGCTGATTCGTCGACGCGGTATTTAACGATGACGTGGTTCACGTCGGCAGTAAGCGTATCGCTAGGTGACCAGGGAACGGTTCTGATAGGTGATCAGAGAATCGTTCGGCGGCTAGTCCCCCGGATGTGGCAACCACGAAGACGGTGGCACGGACGAGGTCGCAGCTGGCTGCTCCCCGTGATCAGACCTCTTCCTTGATGGTCTTGAAGACGGTGGAGGTGAGCGTCTTCTGGATGCCCTCCAGGGCGCGCAGTTTCTCCATCACGAGGTTGCCGATCGATTCGACGTCCTTGCCGCGGACCTTCACGATGAGGTCCCAATCCCCGGAAATGAGGTGCACCTCGTAGACTCCCGGGACCGATGCGACCTGCGTTGCCAGGACCCGTTGGTCCACCCGCTGGGCTTGGTCGTAGCTGATGAAGACGAACGCGGTCGTCGCTTCGCCGATAGATTCGTAACTCGGGATGACCGTGTATTTCCTGACGATGCCGGCGACCTCCATCTTGCCGATGCGGTCGTGGACGGTGGTGCGCGGGATGCCCGTGTTCTCCGCGATCTGCTTAGTCGTCATCTTGGCGTTCTTGCGGAGCTCTCGAAGAATAAGGGCATCCTTGTCGTCAAGCATAGAGGCGCAAACGGAAACGCCCTATTTCAGACTTGTCATTATGACAAAAAAAGCGTGGCTCGGGCGCAAAGGTCGTCAAAAGAATAGCCCGACGCACGGATGGGCGCAATCCCATCCGGCGGGGTATAGAGGAGGGCGTAATGAAGCGTTTCAGGCCATCACGGTAGCGCCAGGACCTTGCCATCGGCCGAATACTGGTCCCAGGCGTCGCCCGAGTCAAGGTCGACGCAGTGGCGAGCGCTCGACTGCAGGCCAGGCTGGGAGTTACCTTCCTTCCATAGGCCGCGGTTCGCGCCGCCGGTGACCAGGTAATACCCAGCCAAACCGAGGGCACCTTCGCTTGCTCCACCGGAACACTCGATTCCCTGCGATGCATTCGACAATGAGCTCAAGCCTATCCCGGCCACAAGGACCAGGCCTCCGATCAATAGCGTCTTTCTCATGGGCAACACCCTTTCGGGCTCCAGCGTGCAAGGGTTCCCGTGCCGGGACTTAATGGGTGCGATGTCTCGACGGGGAGAAGTTGCTGCCACCCCCGGGGGTGAAAAGACAATGGGGAAAATGTCAACGGGCGCGTCGCACGCGCCCGTAGAAAGAAGCTGTATGACCCTAGAGTTTCTTCGCGTCGGGCCCGTAGAGGTCGTACTCGGCCACGACGTTGTCGTCCTCGTCGTAGTCGATGCAGTGCCGCGCCGTCTTTTGGAGCATCGGTTGGCCGTTGGACTCCTCGTAGAGCGAGGGCAGCGCAGCGTTCTGGTTGTTTCCGCCAGAGACGACGTAACGGCCAGCGGCCGAAAGGATGGCGGCATCGTTTCCGCCTCCGCTGCATTCAGTGTGCGGGTCGCCGGCTTGCACCGGTGCCACGAGCGCGATCATTCCCAGGACGGTCAACAGGGTTACGGTTCTTGCCTTCATCTCTTTCTACCTCCAATGGGCCTTGGCCCGATTCCACACCTTGAGCCCACATAGGGGGTCTTAAACATTTTCGGAACCCTCTAGTTGCATCGGCGTCAATATGACGGCCCCGAACAGGAGTCTTCCTGATTCCCAGACCGTCGTCTATCCGGCGGCCGCGTCGAACGCCGCCTTCGCCAGTCTGTGGACGCCCCGCCCGCCGACCACTCCCCGCTCGGTGACGTAGGCGCCCACCAACGCCGCAGGCGTCACGTCGAAGACGGGATTACGGACCTCGACATCCACTATCCTCCCTGGACGGACGATCTCGGTCGCCGCCCGTTCTTCGATCTCTATGGCCCGTCCGGTCGCCGCCCGGAAATCCATCTTGAACGTCTCGCAGCAGACGTAAAGCGGCACCTTCTCCCTTTTCGCGGCGTGCGCGATGAGGCGTGTGCCGATCTTGTTCACTACGTCCCCGTTACGTGCCACCGCGTCAGCCCCCACCATCACGACATCCACCTCGGGAAGGAAATGTGCCACCGCCGAATCGACGATGAGCCTCACGGGGACCCTGGCCTTTGCCAGCGCTCGGACCGTGAGGAGGCCCTGGCGCCACGGCCGTGTCTCCGTGGCGATCGCCTCGACCTCTCGGCCCATCCGATGGGCCTCGATTATCGCACCGATCGCCGCCTGGCTATTGCAGTGCGTCAAGACCGTCGAGCGACGGCGGATGAGTCCAGCGGCAAGCGCCGCGATTTCCGTGCGTGCCGTGTTGGACCATTCGAGAAACGTCTGGCACGCCGCCTCCGCCCCGCGTTTGCCGCCGCGCCTTGATGCGGTCCGCGCAAGTTCCATCGCATTATGAAGCGGGACACCCGTCGGTCGCGTGGCCTCCAAGAGGTCCGCAAAGCCTACGAGACGCCGGCGATAATTCGCGTCCTCGGCACCATAAGAGCGCGACCATCGAAGAAGGGGTAGGACGGCGTGGCGGGCGATGGCAGTTGCGCCGCGGATCCTCATCGATCGGATGTCGCCTGCGGCTTGGAGCAGGCGTACTTGGTTTGCTTTCCGCGCGCCCCCACTCTTATCCGACATTTTCGAGCCCAGACGGGACAACATCCGATTTAAGGTGTTTGGTCAGGGCTTCTGGTCCCGTGGCGGGAGAGAAGCCGCGGCGAAAGCAAGGATCGGCGCCACGGGGGTCCGCGACGCCTGGTCGCGGACCCCCACGTTTGATGGAACTTTGGAAAAGTTCCAGGTGAAGGTATTTCACGTGCCGATGGATTCGGGGAACATGAGCCCGGCGATGGAGTCACCGGCCCCCTCAGCCAAGGAGGCGGAGGTATCGGCCACGATGGCCGAACGGAGCCGCCTCGTCAATGACGAGATCGAACGCGTCCTTGCTGGCCTCGAACCCGCGAATTTTGCGCGCGGCATGCGCGAATACCTTCGCTACAGCAAGAACCGCATAAGGCCCAGTTTCGCCGTCTACGCCCCGATAAGGCACGTTCTTGAGGCGGGGGGAAAACGGGTGAGGCCGCTTCTTTGCCTGCTCGCCTGCGAGACGGTCGGCGGCGACTTGAAGAAGGCGCTTCCGACGGCGGCCGGCATCGAGTTCCTCCACACGTTCACGCTTGTCCATGACGACGTCTGCGACCGAAGCCTTACGAGGCGCGCGCGGCCGACCGTTGGCGCGATTTGGGGCGACCCGGTCGCCATCACGGTGGGAGACGGCCTATTCGCGCTGGCGATGCGGTTGATGTCGCGCGACAGCGTCGAGGCCGGGGTCTCCGCCGACGTCGCGGCGCGCATCCTCGCCATGGGCGCCGACACGAGCCTGATGCTCGCCCAAGGGCAGACCATGGACCTGATGTTCACGAGCCGCGACGACGTGACGGTCGACGAGTACATGGAGATGATCCGCCTGAAGACGGGGGTGCTCCTCGAATTCAGCCTAAAGGCGGGCGCGGTCATCGGCGGCGGCTCCCGCGAACAGGTGGACGCGATTGCGGAATTCGGCGCCCCCCTCGGGATGGCGTTCCAGATCCGCGATGACGTCCTGGACCTCACTGCCGACCCCAAGACCCTCGGGAAACCGCTTGGCGGGGACATCCGGACGGGCAAGAGGACGCTCATCGTTGCCCATGGCGTAGAAAACTCGCCCAAGCGCGATGTCTTGATCGAGATCCTGAACAAACCAGAGGACGAGACGACGATGGCCGACGTGGCGACCGCCAGCGAGATCCTTCAGGACGCGGGCTCGATCGAGTACGCCCAACAACGCGCGCGCTCCCTCGTCTCGAAAGCGAAGAGGGCGCTTTCTGCGCTACCGCGTAACGACGGGGCCGGGTCCCTCATGGCGCTACACAGCGTCGCGGATTTCATCATGGCCAGAACCCACTAGCGTCAGTTCCATGTGTTATCGGTTAGCGGACATGACCACGAAATAGTGGACAAGTATCGGACGCGATCTTTTGCCCGCGCCGTTACGCTTGGGGCCCCTCTCTCGGAGAGACGAGGTCGATGCACAGGCGCCGAACCGCCCACGGACGCTGCATCCCTCCTGGGAACCCGGGCGTATCCGATAACTATTGGCGTCAGTTCTGTCCACCCTCGGCCGCTGAGACGGCCGTCGTTTTCGCGGACTCACTAGCGTTCGTCCGCTTAGCTCCGGCCGCTGAGACAGCCGTCGTTTTCGCGGACTCACTTGCGTTCGTCCGCTTCCTCCTTCCGGGCCCAGCGCCAAAACGACACACTTATTATCTCTACTCCTGAATGTTGGAGTGGGATGCACCGTGCTTATTGACAAGATTACCTCGAACTTGGAGTTGAAAGGATACAAGGTGAAGGCCGCGCCGACCTTGACCGGCGCCTCTGGCACGTCCTACACGCCAGCCCTCCTTGCGGAATCGGAGACGAGCGCCGTCGTCAACTTCGACAACGGGCACGCCCAATTCTCGACCATAATGCTCACCCACCTCATGGCGATCGACCTCAACGTCGCCGCCTTCGTCTACGCCGATGAGTTCAGCCAGGACGAGAAGAATTGGGCACTCGCGTTCAACGTACACCTGCTTGGGCGCGTCGCGATCGATCCCCCGGCCCCGTTGAGCCCTCCTGCCGAACCGGGTTTCCCATCTGCGTTCGAACTCCTATCCGGGTTCGACACCGAGCTCCGGATCCACCCAAAGCCGAGCCCCGATATGTGGCTCGTCGGGTGCGAGGCGGGAACACCCGAATCTGGAGGCAACGACCCCACGACCCGTGTACTCGAGGTCGGGGGAAGGCACGAATCCCCATGGCTCAACTGGCTTTCCGAGGTCGAGAAAGGATTGGCCCTCAAGAGGGAAGCCGAGACGGCCGCTTTGCCAGCGACCGCCGCTCCACCCCTTGCGTTTTCAGAGGCCCCGACGATTGCCGTCGAGGCGCAGGAAATCGATCGGTTATTGGTCGATACCGGGCCGACGCCGCCCCCTGAGGGCCCCGCTACTGCCCCCGCGCCAGGACCCGCACCGAACGCCCCGGCGCCGGTCGCGAACAATGCACCGGAAAACGGTGCCCACGCGCGGCCACATAAGCCGGAATCGGCCGAGATGAGAGCCCATCGGCATGGCGACCTCGTGATGGTATAGGTCGAGACGCGCTCCCGGATCGCCCCACGAGCGGCTTCCTGGCATGGATCGGTACGCGTCGAGATGTATCCTCGTTAGCGTCGTGGCGACCGGGGACCCTGACTTCTTCGCGATGGCGGCATGTCTCCCATCCGGACAGCCGGGTCTCGGCGCCCCCAAATCTTATGCCGGGGAGGGGGGTTGCCCATCATCCCCATGAGGCAAGTTGCGGCTGATACCGTCCAAGTGAAAAGGCGCGGAGACGTCGCCGCAAAGACCCTGCCGTGGCGTCGCTCCACGTCGGACGCCTACGCGTGCCTACGCGGTTCGGGCGCGGCATCGATCTTTCTCGACAGCGCACTGGTCGGCGACAGGTCGCGTTACTCGATAATCGGCTTCGACCCGGTCTTGACCCTCAAGGCCGACTCGGGCGGGGCGAGACTCGAGACCGAGGGCGGAAAGCATTCCTTTGCGGACGCGCTCGCGTTTCTTGCGGGAACCGTAGGCAAGACGACGCTTGCGCCGGTCCCGGGCGTGCCCTTTCCCGCGGGGTTTGCCGGCATCATATCCTACGACTTCGCGCGTAGTCTGGAACGGGTCGGCAACGGGGCGCGAGACGACCTCAGGACACCCTGGCTCGACCTCCATCTTTTCGACGCGACGGCCACCATCGACCGCCTATCGCACACGGTCACGGTGTGCGCCGCCGACCTTCCGGGGTTCTCGACCAAGCCGAAGGAGGAGCGTCTCGAAGGCGCCCTTGCGAGGTTGGCGCTTCGCGGCGAGACGGGGCGGTTTGCCGCCGGGGCGGGCGCCAAGCCGAATCTTTCCCGCAAAGGCTTCGAGGACATGGTGCTCAAGGCCCAAGACAGGATACGTGAGGGCGAGATATTCCAAGCGAACCTCTCGGTGCGCTTCGAATCGCAGGCCGAAGGCGACCCCTTGACGCTCTTTGACCGCCTCGCCGCGTTGAACCCCTCATCGTTCGCAGGCGTCTTTGAATCAAGCGACCAGGCTATCGTCTCCGCATCGCCGGAGAGGCTTCTTAAGCTCGAAGGCGACCGGTTGGAGACGAGGCCGATCGCGGGCACCAGGCCTCGGGGCGAGGACCAGGAGAAGGATGCGGGCCTCGTGGGGGAACTCCTCGCCTCCCCAAAGGAAAGGGCCGAGCACGTGATGCTCGTGGACCTTGAACGAAACGACCTGGGCCGCATCGCACAATTCGGTTCCGTCCGCGTGGAGGACTTCATGGCGGTGGAGCAGTACAGCCACGTGAGCCACATCGTGAGTTCGGTGGTCGCTCGCAAACGGCGCGATGTCGACGTGGCCGGCGTCCTGCGGGCGATGTTCCCGGGCGGGACCATCACCGGCGCCCCGAAGATACGCGCGATGGAGGTCATCGACTCGTTGGAGCCGACGAGACGCGGCCCCTACACGGGCGCCATGGGTTATTTCTCGCTCACGGGGGACATCGACCTCAACATCCTCATCCGTTCGGTACTTCTCAAAGACGGAGCGGCCTTCGTCCAGGCGGGGGCGGGGATAGTCGCCGATTCTGAGGCGCGGCGCGAGTACGACGAATCGATGGCGAAGGCGCGAGCGTCGCTTTCGGCGTTGGGGGCGACCTTGTGAGCCGCGTCTTCGTCGACGGTTCCGAGGCCAAGGCCGCGAGCCTGCCGCTCTTGAACCGCGGCCTCTACTATGGCGACGCCGTCTACGAGACCTTCAAGACGCGTGAAGGGCGGGTCTTCAGGTTGAATCGGCATCTTAGGAGGCTCGAGGAGGCTGCGGCGTTCTTGGGGTTAGAGGCCCAACCGATGAGCCAGCACTTGGACCGCACCGCGCGCTTCATCGAGCGGGAGACCAAGGGGCAGGATTCCGTGGTGCGTCTCACGTTGCTTCGGCCCGGCGAGGGGCGCGGGCTTGTCCCCCTCGCCGGCATGGGGGCCCACGTCGTCATCGAGGTGTCACCGGCCGGTGCATCCCCGGATCGCCGAGCCGGCATCGACTGCATCACCTCGACCGTGCGAAGGGTCAACCCATACCCGGGAAGGCCGCAGATCAAATCCACTAGCGCCCAACCGCTCGTCACCGCGAGGCGCGAGGCGAGCCTTCGGCACGCTTACGAGGCCATCATGTTGAATGGGGCGGGGATGGTGGCGGAAGGTTCTTTCACCAACGTGTTCGTGGTGCGCGAGGGGCGCGTCAGCACGCCCGGAGTGGAGTCGGACGTGTTGCCGGGGATCACCCGCGAGGCCATCATCGAGACCGCGAAGGCGTGTGGCGTGAAGGTCGACGAGGGGGAGATGCGGCCCGAGGCCTTGCGCGGCGCCGATGAGTTGTTTCTCACAAACGCGGTCATAGGCGTAGTTCCAGTGGCAAGGCTTGACGGGGACGTTGTAGGGGCCTTTGCACCGGGGCCCATCACCGCGAAGCTCGCCGAATCTTTCGACGCGCTTGTGGAGCGGGAATGGCGGGGCGGACGACCCAGCCTGTCGCGAGGACCCGACCAAAAAAGAATGATTAAATAGCAACCGCGCACATCGAATCCACAGCGCGGGATGGACGGTCAGATGCCGCCTTTCCGGCGCAAGATGGGATGCCGATGCTCAACACGCGCTACGTTGAAGTGGTTCTGAAATTTCCAATGCGGATGGAACGAAAGCTCCTGACCCAGATCATGGAGTACTCCGAGTACGTCTCCACGCAGGAGCGTTACTCCGGCGGCAACGAAATGAAGCCCGAATGGTTGGCGTAACACCCTTTCAGGCCCCGCCCACGGGAACTACGCCGTCAGGTGGCCGTTTTTGACCCATCCTTCTCGCCGAAGAGCCACCGCGCTAGCTCGATGGCGGCCTCGAACCGTGTCGCTATCCCGACGATGAGCGCCGCCACCGCGACGGCCGCGGCGAGGACGATGTACGCAGGCTCCAGTTCGAGAAGCGAGAGGCTGAAGAAGAAGACGTCGATGCCTGCGTGTATCACGATCGCCGCGGCGAGGCCGTAGCGCATCGCGACCACCGTCATCATGAGCCCGAAGATCGCGGGGCCGACGACGTGCGCCCAGTTCCCATAGCCCGCGTGGACGAACCCGAAGAAGACCGCCTGCCCGATGACGGCCGCGATCAGGCCGAAGCGAGCCCGAAGCATCGTCATCAATACGCCCCTGAAAAGGAACTCCTCGGAGACGCCTGCCATTATCGAGAGTCCAAGCAGGATGGGTGGCGTGACGTTCAGGAAGACGCGACTCTCATCACCGGTGACCAGGACGCTTCCGAGGAACGTGTAGAGGATGAAAGTGCCGCCGAGGTAGAGAAGTAGCACGAGGATGAGGAGCGACAGCCCCGCGGAGACGTCCTCCCGGAGGCCGACGCGCGGCGCCGAGCCGGCGTCCTTCAGCGCGTCGACGAGCGGGTGCGCGGTTCCAGGCTCCAAGGCCCTTGCCCGTCGCCCCATCCGCGACACGAGGATGACGCCGAGAAGCGGGACGAGGGTGAAATAGATCACTTGATTACTGATTGTGCGCCACAGCGCGGCCTCGGGGATCGCCTCCAAGACCGTGTACTCCTGGAGAAGGGGGATCGACTCGTATATCCCGATGAGGAACCGGACGAACGGGTAAGCGATGAGCGCGGCCCCTAGGCACTGCAGGGCGTTCCAGTCCCGGCCGAGGCGCTCGGGAAGGACCCCGAACGTCTTCGCGAAACGTGGCAGGAAACCGATGAGCCAGCTCAGGGTGATCGTGGTCAGGTGGTAACCAAGGAAGGTGAATGGCAAGACGTCGGCACCGGTGGAGTCCGCTCCCAAAATCGATTCGCCGCCCTCTTAAGGGCTTCCTTTGAGCACCGCGACAGGAACGGCGCACAC
This sequence comes from Euryarchaeota archaeon, assembly GCA_016207515.1. Taxonomy (NCBI): domain Archaea; kingdom Methanobacteriati; phylum Methanobacteriota; species Methanobacteriota archaeon. Next base: position 94,981 of record JACQPN010000015.1, read on the forward strand.
GGGACGGCAGTTACCATAAACATTATCGTGCCCCGCGGAGGCTTCACCGCGTGAAGAACCCCGTCGCCTGCCTCCTTCTCCTCGCGTCCCTCGTCATATCGGGCTGCGTCTCGACGACGCCTTCGACCGCGTCGAACGGCATCCTGCCCCCGCCCGTTGAAGGCGCAACGCACGCCCTCGCGGGCGCGACCGAGCCGGTGGGACTCGAGGCGCCCCTGTTCGCGCTTGGGAAAAGGGTCTTGAAAACCACGGGCGGCGAGCCCGGCGTCGCCGCGGCACTCGACGGGACGCTCTACCTTACGATGCCCGGCTGCGACCTCCAAGGAGAGCCCGCCGTCACGGACGCGACGGCCGGTTCGACGTGCCGCCACGGGTTGGTCTACCGAAGCGACGACGCGGGATCGACCTGGAAACGGTTGAACAAGGGAACCGACGGGCGGCTCATGGACGACAACAAGAGCTTCGCCAACGGCGACGCCGAAGTCGCCATCGATTCCGTGGGAAACGTCTATTCGAGCAACCTCGGCGCAGGCATCAAGGTCCTCATGTCCGCGGACCGCGGCGAAACGTGGTCGTACCTCGGGAACGCGACCCCGGACGGGCATTGGGCGGATCGGCAATGGATGGCCGCGGCGGGCGATGGCCACCTCATCGTCACCTGGATGGGCGGCGCGGAAAGCGAGTTGCGCCAAGTCGCGATCAATTCCACTTTCGACGGCGGTAAGACCTGGACCGGCATCGTGTACCTCGGGGACAACATCGGTTGGCTCGGCCAAGTGCAGTTCGAGCCTTCGGGCGAAAGAGCGTTCATACCGTTCACGCAACCCTTGGACATGGCAACGGTCCCCATGGACCCGACGGGCCTTGGCGGCTTCCTACTGGCGCGCACCTACGGCCTTTTCGTAGCCCGCACTCAAGACGGCGGCCTCACGTGGGACGTCGTCGACACGGGCGCTCGTGTCCCGGCGCCCGCGACGGGACTTCATTGGAGTGGCACGCTCATGGCGCCGGCGCTCGACGTGACGGGCGATGGCCACGTGGTGTACGCGTGGAGCGAGGACGTCCCCGACCCGGCGAAGGTCACTAGCACGGCCGCGAAGGTGCGCCTCGTCTCAAGCGCCGATTGGGGCGCCACGTGGACGAAGCCGCTTGATGTGAGCACGCGCATGTCTGCCATCCAGCCGTGGGTCACCGGCGGCGCGGGAGATCGGGTGGCAATCACGTATTACGCGAGCGACACGCCGCTCGACACCGACATGGTGGGCGTTTGGGACGTGATGGCCACGATCGTCGACGGCGTCGGTTCATCCTCGCCGAAGATCGTGACGAGCACCGTCGCGGAGAAGATACACGTCGGCGGCATATGCTCGCGCGGCGGCCTTTGCCTTGCCAACGACAGGAATTTCCTCGATTACTTCGAGTCCGACCTCATGCCCGACGGACGACTCGTCGTGGCTTTCCCCACGGACCCCCCAGAGGGCGGCAAGACCGTGCACATCTTTGTCGCGATGCAGTCGGGCGGGACGCCTCTCTCGATACGCGGCTGAAGCGCTTCGGGCCGGCACGCCTTTTTGAAGAAAAGGTCTGGCTCAGGGTCCCTTCAACCGGAACGTATCGTCTCTATTATTTCCCCCATCGCCCCCTTGTGGTTGAAAACCGCGGATCCGGCGACGAGCACGTCCGCCCCCGCGTCCCGTACGTCGCGAGCCGTCTCGGCGCTTACGCCCCCATCGACTTCGAGCCGTGCCTTGCTCCCCGTATCGTCTATCAGTCTCCGCGCGGCTTTGATCTTCGGTATCATCGACTTGATGAAGGCCTGGCCGCCGAAACCCGGGTTCACCGTCATCACTAGGAGGAGGTCGATCTCCTCGATCACGTTCTCGACGGTGGAAAGAGGTGTTGCCGGGTTCAAGGCCACGCCCACCTTGGCCCCCGTTTCTTTCACTTGTTGCACCGTCCTGTGAAGGTGCGGGCACGCCTCCGCGTGGATGGTCAGCGAGTCGCCGCCCGCTCGTCTGAAATCGGCCAGGAATCGTTCCGGTTGCTCTATCATGAGGTGGACGTCGAAGGGAAGCCGCGTGTGGGGCCGGATCTTCTCGACCACCGGTGGGCCGAACGTGATGTTCGGGACGAAACGGCCGTCCATGATGTCGACATGGACCCAATCTGCGCCTGCGGGTCCGAGTCGAGCCAGCTCCTCGGCAAGTCTTGAAAAATCGGCGGAGAGGATCGACGGCGCAACGAGTGTCGGTTGCTTCACGCCCCCGACTTGGCATCGGCGTATATCATGGTTGCGAACGCGACATGGTCGTGGCGACGGGTCAGGCTACGACCGTCGGCGCTTCCGCCTAGCGGGCGCGCGTCGCGAGGAAGACGCCGGCGAGGACCAACGCACCGCCGACGACCGTCTCTTGCATGATGGTCTCGCCAAGGAACGAGATGGCGAGGGCCGCCGTGACGAGGGGTTGAAGGTAGATGAAGCTCGACACATGCGACGAACTGACGCGCTTCAACGCCCAGTTGTTGAGATAGTACGTGGTGACTGTGGGGAAGGCGACGATGTAGAGGATGGCAAGCCACGCGTCTGTCGGCATGGAAAGCGCGTCCCACACGAGGAGATCCGGGACCGCTATCGCCGTGATGGAGATCGAGCCGAAGATGAAAGTCCAAGCGGCGATGGTGAGCGGCTGATAGCGCGAAAGGAGGTCTCGCGATATCACGAGGAAGAACGCGAAGGAGGCGCTGTTGAGGACCACAAGGATGTTTCCAACGAGGAAGCGATCCGAGAGGTCGAGTCGGTCGAGCCCTAAGAGCACCGCGACGCCGAGGAGCGAGAAGGCGACTCCGAGGATCCGTACGGGCATGGGCTTCTCCCGCCCCAAGGCCGCGCCGATGATGATCGTGATGACCGGAATGGTCGTGATGAGAAGCGTGGCGTTCGTCGCCGTCGTGAGGGCCAGGCCATTCAGAAACAGGAGTTGGTTAAGTGTGACGCCGAAGACGCTGTAGACGAAGACGGTCCGGTAGTCGGCCAACGAGCGGATCGTCTCGCGGCTGATAATACGCTGCAGCGCGTAGAGGACAAGGGCCGCGAGTGTCACCCGTACGGCCGAGAGGACCATCGGGGAGACGCTTGTCAGCGCGAACTTGCCAGCGACCGAGAGGGTACCGAAGAGGATCTGGACAAGGATGAGGGCGACGGTCGTTCGCCGGGCCTCGTAGGTCAACGGGACTTACCCCTTAGCTTCGCGACGGCTTTGATGTGCGGAGGCGTCGTCCCACAGCACCCGCCCACGATGGTTGCGCCTCGTCCGATCCATGTCCGCGCGTCGAGAGCCAGCCGCTCGGGCGTGTAGGATGCGTCGCTACGCCATCCCGTCACATCGTCAGCGACGCCGGCATTCGGGTACGCGCCGCGCGGGATCCCTGGCGCGGAAACTGCCACCGTATCAATAGCCGCGTCGGTCACCGCCGGCGTCGAGCAGTTGACGAGGATCGCCTTTGGGCCTTCTTCGACCAACGCCCGCACCGTGGCTCCCAAGGGTTCCCCCGAGTAGAGGCAGTCCGCCGCCTTTGCCATGACACCCACCCAGACTTCAAGGCCGGTGTCCCGCGCGGCCCTTGTCGCCGCCACAGCCTCGTCGCGCGTCCCCATCGTCTCGACCAGGAGCAGGTCGCACCCGCAGTCGGCAAGATGACGCGCCATCTCCAGGTGCTCGTCAAAAGACGCGGCCCCGGGCGAAAGGTCGGGTCTGTAACAGTCCTCAAGGGGCGAGATCGAGCCGGCCACCTTCACGCCGCGTCGAGCCGAGGCCGCCTTCCTCGCAAGCTCGACCGCCGTGCTCGTAAGTTCCCGCCAATCAAGGTCTCCGCCGGCTCGTTCGAGTGTGCGCCTTTTCGTCCGAAACGTGTTGGTCGTGATCACGTCGGCGCCCGCCTCCACGTAGTCGCGATGGATCTGACGTACCAAGTCAGGTTCCCGCTTCAAGGCGCGTGCGGACCAGAGGGGAAGGCTCGTGTCACTGCCGCGGCGCGTCAACTCGGTGCCCATGGCGCCGTCGAGCAGCACAAGTTCCTGGGTGCCCGATTCCGCGGCGCCAAGTCGCTGCTGTTCGTGTGGTGCGAGGGGGCTCACAGCGTGGGGAGCCGCGGCCGGGTCTTAACCGTTCCCGGTCATGCTTGCCACCATTCTCGACGATGCGTCTGTCGCCCCCTGGCGACGGCCACGATTTCCTCTCCGGGAAGACGTTGCAGCGCCGTGGTTAGAATCATTAAATAGAAAGAGCCGGAATGGGACCATGTGGCAGGGCCCCTCGATCTCCTGGACATCTCCGCTCTGTCCGTGGAGATGGAACTTCTCCTTTCACTCGTCATCCTTGTAGTACTCATGATCGTGAGCTACTACGCGGCCGTCTGGTGGCAGGACTGGCGCGATGGAAAGCGCCACGCCAAGGGATTGGCGCCTCGTACGCGTTTTCCGTCGAAGCAGACGAAATGAGCGGTCGCCGTGCCCGTAGGGACCAGGCTTCAGCGCGATTTTCGCACCCGTTCCTGAAAGCGGCGAGGCCCAGGACCTAGCTCGACGTCGTCCCAAAGGCCTCTCGCAAGAACTGCAGGTGGCTCCCATCGATCGCCGTGTGCACGAGCGAGAAGAAGACCGTCAGTATCCCGAGCGACAAGTGCACGAATCGCCACTGGTTGTAGCCCCAATCGTCGATGAGGCGTTTCTGGATGATGCCGGTGATGGCGAGGCCCACCATGGCAAGTGTCGCAAGCCCGCCCCATAGGAGTCCGAAAGTCCAGTTGTAGTACGATTCGACGATGAAGAGGACCGTGTGGATGATGGCGATTCCAAGGAGGCCGAACGAGGCGGAATTGTGCCAGAGGACGCGACGTCTCGCCGTGCCGATCGCCTTGTTCAGCGTCCGGACACTCGCTTGCCCGAACGTGCCGCCGAGGATGAGCGAGGGCACGATGAGGAAGAGCGAACTGAACCCCGTGACCTGGCCCCAGGCGCGCATCACTTTCTGCAATGGGTCAAGGGTGATCCCCGTCGCGACGATGGCCGTCCCCTGGGCGAAGCTGTCGCCCACGGCGAAATCGGCGAGGTGCTGTTTTATGAAGACGCCGTCATCGACCGCCTGGGGTGTCGAGTGTAGGTAGTGCGGATGTCCGACGGCGCCGTAGACGAGCTTCACGGGCCCCTTTGCCTGGCCGGCGCGCAGATCGAACGTGTAGGTGTGGCTTTCGCCGGGTTTGAGGATCGGCGGCCCAAGGAGGATCTTCTCGGGGTTCTTGGAGGCGTTGTAGAAGACGTCGATGACGAGTTTGAAGTTAGCGGCGGCTACAGGCGGGCCGGTGTCGAAGCTCACCGCCGCGATCCACCCGGTCGTCTCGGGGACCGAACGCGCGCCTTGAAGGAACGCGGTGTCGTTCACCCTCACCTGGTCGTGCCACGGTTCGATCGAGGCATCGGTGAGGGCGTCTTGGGTGTCGTATCCGTTCCCGGGGAAGTCGGCGCCAACGGGAGCGCCGCCGGGCACGATGGTCCCATAATACAAGGTCAGGGTCCAATCATTCGTCCCCGTCTGTCCCGGTTCCCCTACGAGGTCGGCGATGATCTCCGTGGCGTTATCGTCCACAGGGAATTCGAAACCCCGCTCATCGCTTAGCGCCATCTGTTCCTCGTTCACATCATTGTAGGGCAACTTGTCCCCCAAGAACACAAGCGATGGCGCGAACGTGAGGTTCAACGTGGCGTTCGGGGTGAGCAACTCGTGCTTCCACGGGTTGACGACCGTGACATTGTAGGTGAAATTCGAGCCCGCGGGCACCGCTGAAAGGCTGTCGGGCACCACGATCATCGTGGTCCGAAGCGGCGGATCCTCCGCGCTGTGGTGGCCGATGCAATTCGCCTCGGTCGTGTCGAATTCGAGGCCCTCGGGCGGGATTTCCTCTTGCGCCCCGACGATGGTGCCGAGGGCGAGCGCGAAGAAGAAGGCGGACGCGAGGAGGGCGCCCGCGAGTTTCCTTGACCGGCGGCTCGCCCTAAGAGGGATTCCACTCATGAATGGCCTCGAATACTTGCCCGGCCGTATTTAAGCATGATGAGGATGTCGTTGAAGCGGCACGGCTGGCTCCCTGCACACGCCACGGGGGGCCTGCGGCCCCCCACTTGCTTGATTGCCTGCGCGGCGGGCGCGTTGCGACGCCCGAGGAAAACGGCGGGGGCGGCAAGAGGCGATCGCGGCTAGGACTTGGATTCCGCGCGGCCGCCTTCATTCGCCTGACGACGCAAAGAAACGCTTCTGCACCGACTGCAGGGCCTCAGCAGCGGCCTTGCAGGACGCGCAGGCCTTCGCGCCGGTCTCCAGGTTCTCGAACGTTATTTCCACGGCGCCGGAGCCTGGCCTTGCCCGGAGGGTCACGACAAGGTGGTCGCTTGGGGATGGCATTGTCTGTGGGTTGCGAGCGCCTTCTGATGGCCCGCCCGCGGGTTGCCGCTCGGCGAGGCCATCGCCCCAGAGCTCGCCGACGAGGCGCATGAACTCCGGCGGCATGGACCGGTAATCGTCTAGTAGGGTCCGGCCCTTGGCGGTAAGAGAAAACTCCGTCTTTCCTCTTCCTTCCTTGTCGGCTTTGCCGGAAATGAGGCCTTCTGATTCCAGGCGGGAAAGGAGCGGGTAGATCTGGTTCTTGTTCGGAGCGACGCCGAAGAGGGATTCGACCTCCTTTATCAACGCGTAACCGTGCTTGGGTCCCCTGGCCATGCTCTCAAGAAGCAGCGGCTCTATGAGGCCGCGCATGAGTTGCGCTTTCGGGTCGCCCATGAGTTCCCATCCGTCGGCAGGGCCGCTATTATACTATTCGTCGCACCCCAGGGTTACAGGTGTATAGTATAGAAAACGGACTATTGCTCTGTCGATAGTATACCGGCTGGACTATCATGTATTAACATATTCGGGGGAAGCATAGTATAGAATCTGGACCATCGTTGACATGTTTCCAGACCATTACAAGATTTTTTATACTGTCGATAGTATAGAATCTAACCCAAGCGGGGCGCGAAGCAAAAGCCCCTTTGGGATTTGGAGAGGGACGCGAATGGAAACCGAAAAGGATCCGATGCGAAGCCTGGCGGACGCGAAAGAGATCAAGGTAAAGATCCCCGTCGAATACCACATCAAGCTCCACACGCTGAAGGTCCTCAAGGGCCAGAGCATCAGCGACACGGTGGAGGCCGCCCTTGGCCGCTATTTCACGAGCATGAACGACGGCATGGTGCGCCCGGCATCGATGCACCCCGTCGAAACAGAAATCGCCGCCCCGGCTCTGATGGGCGACGAAGTCCACTGATACTTTCCAGCACCAGGCCGCCGGACCCTTCTTCGGCAACACCAATACCGGGTCCGGCGCTCCCTTTTTTCCCTCCGTCTTCCCACGGTCCGCTGCTCTCGCTTCGACCCCGTGAGTCCTTCCGACTGGTGGCGGCGTTTCCTTTCGTGACTTCCATGAAATCAAGCCCCGACGAATGCCGGGTGCCAGGATGCGGCCGGGATCGCCCGGGCAAGCCCCGCCTTCGTCACCCGATCAAGTGGCCTCCGGGGTCGGGAACTGCCGCTCGCTTTAAGAATGAAAAGGGGGTTACAACCCTGTTTTGGGCCTATTTGGACCGGGACCGGGGGAAGCCGGCGGGTCCGCGGCCAGGAAACATCGTCCATGGTGAAGCCGGCCAGGAAATCCTATAATCCGGTCCTTCTCGAAGCGGAAGTCCAGGATCTTTGGAAGAAACGGGATGCCTACAAGCTGACCCGTTCCCACCGCAGGCAAGGGAAGGACTTCTACTTCATCGACGGCCCTCCCTATACGACAGGTTACATCCACCTCGGCACCGCCTGGAACAAGACGCTCAAGGATTCGGTCGTCCGCCATCTTTCGATGACCGGGCTCAACGTGCGCGACCAGGCCGGGTACGACATGCACGGGCTCCCCATCGAGGTCCAGGTCGAAAAGGAGCTCGGCATCAAGAACAAGAGGGAGATCGAGCAACTCGGCATCGAGACCTTCGTCAACAAGTGCCGCGACTATTCGGTGAAGCAGTTGAAGACGATGACCGACCAGTTCAAGAAGCTCGGCGTCTGGCTCAACTGGGACGACCCCTACATGACGATCAAGCCCGAATACATGGAGGGCGCGTGGTGGGCTCTGAAGCAGGCACACGACAGGGGGCTTCTTTACGAGGCCGAAAGATCTATTCCCTGGTGCCGACGCTGCGCCACGGCGCTTGCGGCGGCCGAACTTGAATACAAGGACCGCGAGGACCCGAGCGTCACCGTGAAGTTCCCCGTGAAAGGCAAGCCCGGCGAGTTCCTCCTCATCTGGACCACGACACCGTGGACGCTTCCTGGGAATTGCGCGATCGCAGCACATCCGGATTTCACGTACGCGAAAGTGCTCGCAACGCGCAAAGACGGCAAAGAGGAGACGATCATCCTTGCTGAAGGTTGCGTCGAAGCGAACTTCGCGAAGAACAAGGAGTACACGGCCCACTACGTCGTCGGAAACGTCTCCGGAAAGGAGCTTGAAGGACTCGAATACGACCATCCTTTCGCAAAGAGCATCCCGCACCACGCCTCGCCCAAGTCCAAATGGAACAACAAGGTCATCCTCGCCGCTTACGTCACGGAAGAGAACACGGGCCTCGTCCACACGGCGCCCGGTCACGGCGCCGAAGACTTCGAGAGCGGCGAGAAGTACGCCATCGCCGCCTTCTGTCCCGTCGACGAGTCCGGAAACTACACTTCCGAGGCGGGTGTGTACCGGGGGAAGAACGTCTCAGAAGTCAACGACGTGATCGCGGCCGATCTTGACGCTGCGGGCCTTCTTTTCAATCGACAGCAGATCACCCACAGCTACGGCCATTGCTGGCGCTGCAAGACGCCGATAATCTACCGCGCCACGAAACAGTGGTTCATCGAGGTCACCAAGGTCAAGAAGAAGATGCTCTCCGAAGTGGATCGCATCAAGTGGACGCCGGAGTGGGCGGGCTCGGCGCGCGAGAAGGACTGGGTGGAGAACGCCCGCGACTGGTGCATCAGCCGGCAGCGCTATTGGGGCATCCCGATCCCGGTCTGGAGGTGCCGTGAAGGCCACGTCGAGGTCCTTACGACGAGGAAGGAGCTACGCGAGCGGGCCACGAACTTCCACGTGAGCGATGACATCCATCGCCCATGGATCGACGAGGTCACCATCAGTTGCAAGGACTGCGGCGACACCATGCACCGCATCCCGGACGTCTTGGACGTCTGGTTCGACTCCGCGGTCGCAAGCTGGGGGGAACTCTCCTACCCGTCAAAGACCACGGACTTCGAGCGCTGGTGGCCGGCGGACTGGATAGTCGAGGGGCTCGACCAGACGCGAGGCTGGTTCTACTCGCAACTAGGCGCTGGAGTCGTGGCCCTTGGCAAGGTCCCGTACAAGAGCGTCCTCATGCACGGGTTCGTGCACGACGCGCAGGGGCATCCGATGCACAAATCCGCCGGGAACGTCATCCTCCCGAGCGAAGTGACTGACAAGCACGGGGCGGACGCGTTGCGCTTCTACTTCCTTTCCGTCTCCGCGCCGTGGGAAGACATCGCGTTCAACGTCGAGGGCGTGAAGACGGTCCAACGCATGTTGAACATCCTCTGGAACGTCCACTACTTCTCGACGACGTACATGGCGCTCGACGGGTTCGACCCGGAAAAGACGACGCTCACGAGCGTCAAACGAGCGCTTCGGGCGGAAGACAAGTGGCTCTACTCGCGCCTTGACGCGACGATCGAGGCGGTGACGGAAGGTTTCAACACGTACGAACTCCACAAGGGCTCGCGCTCACTTTCCAACTTCATACTCGAAGACCTCTCGCGATGGTACGTCCGCCTCACGAGGGACCGCACCTGGGCGGAAGGCGACAGCAAGGACAAGCTCGCGGCCTATCGGACGCTCTACGATGCGTTGATGACGACGGCGAAGCTCATGGCGCCGATAGCGCCTCACATCTCGGACGCCATGCACGAGGACCTGAAAACGGGCGACCTCGAGACCGTCCACATGGCGGATTGGCCGAAGCCCTATAAGATGCGCGACGAGGCGCTCGAAGCACGGATGGGCGTAACGCGCGACCTCGTCGAAGCGGCGTCGAACGCCCGCCAGAAAGCGCAGATGAAGCTCCGCTGGCCTGTTGCGAAGATAATCGTCGCCGGCACGAAGGACGTGGAGGACGCGATACGCTCCCTGGAATCGACGGTGCTCGACCAGACGAACGCAAAGAAGCTGGAGTTCGTCGGACAATCCTGGGAGGACCTCGTCGTCGTGGCGCAGCCTGTGAAGAACGTCATCGGGCCCGCTTTCAAGAAGGACGCGCCTCTCGTGCGGGAGCTGATCGAGAAGGCCGACGGGAAGAAACTGAAGACCGCCCTCGAAAAAGACGGGAAGGCGAAGCTCGGCAAGGGCAAGGGCGCCTTCGAGGTCACGCGCGAGATGGTGACCTTCACGACCGCGCTTCCCGACAAGGTGGTCGGCAACGACTTCCGCGGCGGAAGCGTCTACGTGGACACCGTCGTGTCCGACGAGCTCAAGGCCGAGGCGCTGTCCCGGGAACTCACGAGGCGCATCCAGGAGATGCGAAAGGAGATGGGCTTGAACGTCGAGGACAAGATCACGGTGGAGGCCGCCGTTTCCCCCGAGTCGCAGAAGGCGTTGAAGAAGTGGACGGATCACATCGCGTCCGAGACGAGGGCGACGAAGCTTGCCTTCTCCAAGGAACCGAAGGGGAGCCACGTCAAGGAGTGGGAACTTGAGGACGAGACGATCGTCCTAGGCCTCGTGAAGAGCTAGACTTACCTAGAATGCGGGCTTGCGAGGAACTATTCTCGTGAAGAATTGGCGTTCATAAGAATTGGTGTTGGTAAGCAATAGCCTCGTGCGGACCAGCCTTCTCACGAACCAGCCTTGTGATGAAGTGGCCTTGCGAAGAAACACCATCGCGGATCAATAAGGCTCGCGGGCACCCGGCTACGCCGTCGCGTCGGTGGCAGGCGCGGCCCGGGGCGTCCGCCTCGTGGGGACTTGCGCCGTCTTGTCGTTTCGGACGCCCACCCAGACGACCACGCGTGCGAACGGCGGGTCCCTTCTTCCCCGCGGATGCTCCGCGAGCAGGGTCGGCACGGGCGGCCCGAAATCGAACCACTTACGTAGAAACGGTCGTGGGCTCGGCGGCCCGTCGCGGTGCTCGTGGTCGACCTTCGATGAGCGCCATTGGAGCACCCATAGGCCGCCGGGTTCTATCACCTGCGCTGCCTGTCTTCCATAATCGAGTTCTTTCTCGGTCGGCAGGTTGTTGAAGAGGAGGGTATCGACTATGGCGAAGAAGTGTCGGCCGTTGAAAGCCTCGCCGATCTTCAAGACGTCGAGTTCCCGGAATTCGAGGTTCGCCGTAAGGCCCAATCGGGTGGAGCGTGCCCGGGCGACGCGGAGCACTTGGGGGTCGTTGTCGATGCCGGTCACATGTGCGCCCAGGCGGGCGAGCGCTATCGCATCATTACCGGTTCCGCATCCGACGTCGAGTATCCTGTCACCGGGTATCAGGTGGCGGGCGGCAAAAAGCCCGGCAACGACGGGCGAGGCGCCGGGACGTCCCGTATAGACCTTCACACGCGGCGCAATGCGCGTGGGTAACATAAAATCGCGTCTTTGCGCGGCCGAAACGACGCGACATCGCCGCGCCTCCAGGGGGGAAGGACCTAGCCCGATGCCGGCTTTCCCGCGAACGTCTCCAAGACGACGATCTTCGCCGTCATCGACGTGTGTATCTTGCAGTGGTACGGGTAAGACCCGACTTTGTCGAAGACGTGGTTGAACGCGCCTTCGAACGAGCGCGGCCCGGAATCGAATTCGGCTCCTCCGTCGTCTGAGGTCACGGTATGAACCGACGCGTCGCGGAAGGTCCATTGGACGCCGTCTCCCCGCTGAACGGTAAGGCTTGCGTTGGAGAACGCGTTGTTTCGCACGTCTAGCCTCCATTGCATTGGTCCGCGGCGGGTCGGCGCGTCGCTTGTCGTGTTCTCCCCCTCACCCGTGACATTGCCGTCGCTGCCGCCGACTCCGCCCGTGGCGTTCGTTCCGCCCGTGTTGGCGCTTTCCGTGCCGTCGCCGCCGGTCGTCGTGTCCTGCCCCTTTCCTGCGTCCGATAGGGGCGCCTCGCCTCCGAGGCACCCGGCCGAGGAAGCAACAGCAAGAACGGTCAAGATCATGAGCGCGGGCGCCGTGCGCCATCCAACAACAGTCTTCGCGCGGCTGCCCGTCCTTCTCATAATCATGCCCATGTGGAAAGCACTCTTTGCCTCTTCAACCTTGCTCCGCGAAGAACTGCCTGCGGTCTTCCTCCGGGAGCCCATAGAAACACTCGGCGCACCAGTGCACGCGCAACTGTCTTTCCGGTCCAAGGAAGCGTTTCACTTTCTCGGTGCGGGCGAACCAGACTTGCGCCTCCTTGTTCTTCTTGCAATGGTGGCACTTGCGCTTACGAGCCTCGGCCATCAGGCGCGTTATCCACCCCCCACGGGTAAGCTTTTCGAACCCAGCAGGGGGAGAAAAGGCAAAACGGGTTACAGGCGGCCGGAAACGCGTTCCATTGTCAAACAAAAACGTTAATAAGCGCTTCGCCGGTCAGTGCTCGAGGGATCAAATGGTTTTCGAGATCGAGGTCGTGAGCAACACTCCGATGACGCCCATCGGGGACCCTGAGGCCGTGGCGATAACATTCCTCTACCAGATCGGCTACCTGCCCAAGGGCTACGACCCGAAGACGGAAGTGGAGAACGTCCGCCAATCGGTCCCGTACCGCCTCTTCATGAATTGCCTTCTCCGGCGCCCCGACAAGGCGTGGACGATCGACGAACTGCAGGTCGTCCTCAAGACGTCGCGCCCGACGGTCTACAGACACTTGAACAAACTCAAGAGCTTCGACATCATGGAGGAGGTCTCGTTGAAGGGCGAGGGGGAAGAGCAGACGCGCAAGGGTTACCGCCTCCGTTACGGAAACCTGTCGAAGGCGTGGAACTTCGTCGAAGCGCACGTGAAAGTCGCGGTCGAGAATTACAGGAAGACCGTGGATCATCTCCAGGAGCTCGTTGCAAAGGAGCAGCGTGGCCGCACGGGCGGCGACGGGGACGCCGACCTCAGGGTCGCGCAAATCCCGGAACGGAGGAAGTAGCGTGGCCCACGACATCCATCTGACGGTCGATTCAAAGTACCGCATCACGTCGGCGGGGACGCGTGACGAGAACCTGCTCACCAACGGGACGTTCAAGGGCTACGTCTCCGTGGGTTCCGGAGACGGGCTGGCTATCGAATTGGACAAGACGCACGGGGACATCAAGGGGAAGATCCGCGTCATCCCAAGCCACATGATCCTCTCAATCGACATCATCGAGGCGAAGGCCGAGGAAGAGGCGAAGCCGGAAGAGACCGACATACATTACACGTGATCGAAGAGGCGCGGTTGCGCGCACGTCGCTCGCCCGTCGTTGGTCGTCTTGAGCGATTTCGGGCATGGGCCTGCGACGCCGCGCTCGTTTGAGCCCGCGAGGACGTCGCCGTCATGGCATGCCTTCTGGACCGGGCTGCCGAGCGGGACGCCAAATACGTACAAGTAGGTACCCCCTTGGCGGGAGCGGCCCCGCCTACCGTTTTTCCCACGAACGCGCGATCTCAAGAAAATGCCCGTGGACCCTCGGGTCACGCGTCAATTCCGGGTGGAAGCAGAAGGCGAGCCGGTTCTTCTCCCTCGCGGCGACGATGAACCCTTTCTCTCCTCGTTTGTCCGATTCGTCGGCCGCGCTTCCTCGCACGATGGGAACTCCCGTGTAGAACCCGTCTATCTTGCACTCGCGGAAAGTCTGGAGGATCGCCGGCGCTCGGATGAAGATCGCTCGAAACGGCTTGGCCAGGAACTTCAGTCGCACATCCGCCTCGAACGACTCCCGCTGCCGGCCGAACGCGTTCCTGTCCACGGCCATATCCATGAGGCCCAAGAGCTTCGTGTCCGTCCGCTTCACCTGGTCGTCGCCGCGGTTCGCAAGGAGGATCGCGCCCGCGCAAGTGCCCATGATGGGAAGGTCCTCCTCGTTGGCCCGTCGGATGAGCACGTCGCGGATGCCGGCCTTATCGATGAGCTTCGATATGGTCGTGGATTCCCCGCCTGGGATGATGACGCCGGACGCTTCGATGACGTCCGCGGGCCTTCGCGCCTCTAAGACGTCGACGCGCGCACCGATCGTCCTGGCCGCCGCCCGGACCGCATCCTGATGCTCGGCGAAGGCGCCTTGCACGGAGACGACCGCGATCTTCACGCCTGACCATCATCGCGAAGGTCTAATCAAGGTTGTGACGGTGTTTCGCCGCAAGCGAGCCGTCGGCCGCCGCGGAACAAGTCAAGTGAACAATTTGGGAACCGCCTCGGCCGGTGGCGGCCCATCGTCTTTCTACGCGCCGCGGCCCGGAACTCCACACTCATTCGATCCATGGCGTCGCGTTCAGTCGACCCAAGCCGGCCCGTCGGACAGATCTCTTACCACTGCTTCGATAAGTTCCGGCACCTGGAACGGTTTGGTGAACATGCGTCCGATTCTTTCAGTCTCGACCGCTTCCAGGACCTCAGGGACGTTCGGGAACGCGGTTATGAGGATCGTCGCCGTGTCCAGGTCGGCGTCGCGCGCCCGTTCAAGGAACTCAAGGCCGTTCATCCCGGGCATCCTGTAATCGGTGATGATGAGGTCGATGCTACGTCCTCGGGCGATCTCAAGGCCCTCTTCCCCGGATGATGCCTTGAGGACCTCCACGCGATCGATCCAGCGAGGAAGGATGGTCGCGAGGCCCTCCACGATGTCGTGCTCGTCGTCGACCACGAGGACCACCCTGTTACGGGCGGCCTCGTCGTCTTCCCCAGAATCTTCCATGTTCCCCCGTTATTCTTCCCCTTATCTCACCCTGTTCCTCCAACCGGCTACATAGCTCCTGCGGCCCCGCACCCCGCGCCGGCGCCACCGCTCAACTCCTCGCCAAGAACGGGGTTACGGGTGTCCTTTGGGAAGCGTCGGGGCGACTTGTACGCCGCGTCGAGCGCGGCCGTGGGCGCGTCGACGGATCGACGACCCAAGGACAAATGTCGGACCCTGCGCCGTGATCGGCTCGCCGGAGTCATACGATGCGCATGAACCCATGATGTGTGACCGCCGTTCGATCCCACGCTTGGACGGGCACGTTTAAGTCGGATGACCCGCCTAGTGCTTACGGCGCCTGCGTGAGGCAAGCGGGTGCGCGGATCGTGGTGCCATGGACGTAACGACCAGACGATGCACGGAATGCCGTCGCGACAAACCCGTGAGTGGCGTTTGGTACATGGTGGGACAGACCTTGGACCAGGTCTTCGTGTGCGAATCGTGCTACGTGAACCAGCCCACGGGCGAGATGACGATCCGCAACCGCCGCGTAAAAGGCGTTTGAGCCGAGGAAATCGGCCGAACCCCCGTTCCGTGTTCTTGGCCACCGATCCTCGCGGGTGACGCAGTGGACGCCTTGGGCTTGGCGGTCTCATGGCGGGCTTTGGCTACGCGTCGAGGCACGCATGATCGCTGCGATGAGCTTGGCGGGTTCCACTGGCTTCGAAAGCGCTTCGTCGATTTTTCCCTCGCCTTTGGACTTCTCCACCTTCTGGTTTTCACTGAACGCGCTGAGTAGCAATCGACGCGTGCTCGGCGAGACCATCGTGAAACGTTCGGCAAGTTCCACGCCGTCCATGCCGGGCATGCGGAAATCCGTGAGGAGGACGTCGAAGTCGCGGCCTCGCGCCCTGGCGAGTGCGTCTTCGCCGGACAAGGCGATCGCGACCTCTGCACCGTCTATCCACGTCTGGATGAGCGCGCTAAGGCTCGCGAGTATGTCGGGCTCGTCGTCGACGAGCAGGATCGAGAGTCGTCCGCCCCGAGCCTGCCCGCGCCCTTTCCCTGTCGCTGCCACAGCCAAACGACCTCCATAAGTCAGTTACCTGGGGCTCAAAGAGGTTTTCTGACAGAGTGGCATCTGTCAAGAAAAAGTGTACTGGTTAAGGCAATTGGTCGATTTGAGATGGGTGGGTGACGTATCGCGAGGCCAGGAGGGCGCGCCGGCGCCGAGCGGTCAACGGTGCCGTTTGATCCTGTGGCGCGCTCGCCATGTGAATCGATAAGGCCAAGGTCACTGCGGCGTCATCGCGGCGCAAAGCAAGTGGAGGCAGCGACCGGGGCGTCGGCGAGACTTTGCTCCAAGACTCCGACCTCACCAGCCGCGATCTTGCAGTCTCGTGGCGAGGTTCTCGATGTTCTGGCCCGGCATCGCGGCGCCTAGCCCCCGCGACACCTTGGAGAGGACCGTCGGGTCGTCGAGATTCGTCGTCGCCTCGACGATGGCCCTGGCGCGCTCCTCGGGGTCGCTCGATTTGAAGATCCCGGAACCGACGAATACGCCATCGTTACCAAGCTGCATCATGAGCGCCGCGTCGGCGGGCGTTGCGATGCCGCCGGCCGCGAAATCCACGACCGGCAGCCGTCCTTTCCTCTTGATCTCGACCAGCACCTCGCGAATACCCTTGGAGACCTTCGCGGCCGTGAGATCAGAAAACACGGGGGTCGTCGATCTCACGTTGGCCTTCTTGCCGTTGAGGCCCTGGACCTCCACATAGAGCCGGGCGTAGCTTTCGGCGTAAGTATCTGCGAGCGCCGAGATCGCGACGGAATCCATGGACGACAGTTCCGTGATCGCGCGAAGGATCTGTCGACGGTGCCTTACGGCCTCGACGACGTTTCCCGTCCCCGCCTCGCCTTTGGTCCTGATCATGGCCGCGCCTTCGAAGATGCGTCGGCAAGCCTCCGGCAAGGTGCGAGCGCCGCAAACGAAGGGGACTGTGAAAGCCCTCTTGTCGATGTGGTAGTAAGGGTCCGCGGGCGTCAACACCTCGGACTCGTCGATCATGTCCGCGCCAAGCTCTTGGAGAATCTGCGCTTCGACGAAGTGGCCGATTCTTGCCTTCGCCATGACCGGTATGGAGACGGCGTCGATGATCTCGGCGACCTTCGTCGGGTCTGCCATGCGCGCAACACCGCCCTCCGCACGAATGTCGGCGGGCACCCGTTCAAGCGCCATCACGGCCACCGCCCCGGCGCGCTCGGCGATCCGCGCCTGCTCCGCGTTCGTGACGTCCATCACGACGCCGCCTTTTTGCATCTTGGCGAATCCGCGTTTCAGGAGTTCGGTCCCGTGGCGGAGCTTGCCGAGTTCAAGGTTCGTGGGCATGTTTTCGACACGAACTATCAAGGGCGCGTTATATCTAGGTTTGGGGCGGCGTTTCGACCGATTGCCCGGGCGGAGCCCGAGCGACCGGTCGCTTGAGCGAGGCGGGAAAGCTTCGGGTAGACGGCGTCGGGTGTCGCGGGCCCACAGGCTCTTGGGTTCGCGGCGCCGTGCCGGCACGCCGTGGTCGCCGCGTCACGAAATGACCCGGCCAAGGGTGGCCGGAGAAGGCGCCCACCACAAAGCCTATGGGCCGCGAAAGGGTCCACCCCCTTATGAACGGAGCTCGGGCGCTACTTCTCGCGTCATTGATGATGATCAGCGGTTGCGTCCAGACCCCTCCAGCGGCGGACGCCCCCGCAATTGTGGAACAAGCCGCACCGAGCGAACCCGCCGTTGCCCAGGCGACCGAGTTGAGCGAGCGCGCCGAACAGCTCTCATACATCACGAACGGGACGTGGAGTTTCACGGTCGCGCCAGGGAAGTACTCCATACTTCCCGCCTTGAGCGTCAGCGTAGACGTCTCGCTTCCCCCGGAGGAGGGCGTCGAGGCCGCGGCCGGGATGGCGAAGGCCCACATGGGCGTTTTCCTACCTGACGTGCCGGCCGGGACCAAAGTCCCTGTCATCGTCGACGTCGGCCCGTACTACAGTGCGAGCTCCGGTAATGTGCCGCTACAGCTTGAAGGCGACACGGTGGCAACGGAGCCCGCCGCAAGACTCGGCAAGTTCCTCATCACCAATTTCGTGCCCCACGGCTACGCCGTCGCCCAGGTGAGTGTTTTCGGGACGGGCGATTCGACGAACTGCATGGACCTCATGGGAAAAAGCGAACAGGCCGGGATCGACGCCGCCATCACGTGGCTAGGGACCCAAGGCTGGTCGAATGGCAAGGTGGCGCTCATCGGCCGCAGTTACGACGGGACGACTCCATGGGAGGCGGCCGCGTCGGGGAATCCCCATCTCGCGACGATCGTGCCGATCAGCGGCCTCATCGGGCAACACGAACTGATGTGGCGAAACGGCAGCTCGGAAAGCCGCGGCGGAAGTGGGCTCCTCTATGCCATATATGCGGCCGACACGATCGACGGCGACGCAGGGGACGCGACGGCGGTCCTTTGCAAGGACTACCTTACGGGCGGCCCGATGAGCTGGGCCGCAGGCGTCACCGGCGACAACGTCGCGCCCGAGGTGAACGATTACTGGGTCGAGAGGTACTTCCTCGACCGCGCGCTCAAGAACTACAAGGGAAGCGTCTACCTCACCCACGGTCTCCAGGATTGGAACGTGGATCCCCACATGGCGTTCCCGACGCATCAGAAGCTCGTCGACGCCGGACTCGACGTCAAGGGCCTATACGGCCAGTGGGCGCACATGTACCCTGACAGGATCAACGAACACGTGGGACTCCCGGAAGGGTACGGAAAGGAAGCGTTCCCGAAGAGCGTGAGGTTCGATTGGGCACAGGACCTGTTGGAGTGGTTCGATTATTATCTCATGGGCCTCGGACCCAAGCCCGCTCTCGTCGCGGAAGTGCAAGACAGCGGCGGGTTGTGGCGCGTCGAGGAGACCTACCCGCCAAAAGACGCGAAGTGGATCGACCTGGCCCTCTCGACGGGCGAGAAGCTCCACGGCGACAGGCCCGACGTGATCACGTTGGCGGGAGCGGCCGGCCAGGTGGAAGGCGCCCCGGTGGACACCGACATTTCGCTTCGCTACAAGTTCGCTCCCCTCTCGCTTGACAAGGACACGCGGATAGCGGGACTCGCCCAACTTTCGCTCACGCTGACACCCTCCGGGCCAGGCGGCCAGGTGTTCGCTCAACTCAGGGACTCGGAGACGGGCCTACGCGTCGGGCACGCGATCATGGACCTTCGCTATGCCGCCGGTGGGAAAGAGATGGTCCCGGTGGTGCCTGGCATGCCGTTGACGGCGAAGATGGAGTTCGAAGCGTTCGACGTCGTGCTCCCCGCCGGACACGGCCTGGTCCTCATCCTGGCGCCGTTCGGGGAGGACTATCTCCCGAGCGACGTAAGCGACCCGCTCGTCGTCGACTCGGCCGCGAGCATCCTGAAGCTCCCGACGGTCGACCGTTCGCCGGAGGTCTTCTTCACGCCTCCGGAGCCCACCGTGGAAGCGGGCGCCGCCGTCGCACAACCCTGACCGGGAGGACACGAGGCTCGGCGCTTCGGCTCGCCAAAGGGCCCATCGATGGGTGCGCCGTTGTGCCGGCGACCTTCACGGGGCCGCGCATAGGAGCCGTCGAAGGTGCCACCCGGCACACACGTCCACCATAAGACCTATAATACTAGAAGCGGTCGATTGGCCGATGTCGGCGTCCAAAGCGTTGCTTCTCGCCGGATTCCTGTTGGTCTCCGGTTGCGTCTCGACCGCCCCACAAGACCTTACGACGGAGGCGCCGGTCGCCGAAACGGTGGTTGCGCCCGCCGCGGTCGAGCTCCGGGCCCGCACCGTGATGCCGTTCAACGCCGCATCCAACTACAGTTTCACGCTCGAGCCCGGCGTCTTTTCGATCCTCCCCGTCCAAAGCGTCTTCCTCGACGTCGCTCTCCCGGTCGAAGAGGGTGCCGCGGCGGCGGGCGACATGGCGAGGGTCCACATGGGCGTCTGGCTTCCACAGGTGGAGGCCGGTACGCGGGTGCCCGTCATCGCCGACGTCGGCCCGTACTATTCCGACGGCGACGACCCCGCCACCGAGCCGGCGCACCGGCTTGGGAAGTTCCTCATGGACAATTTCGTGCCCCACGGATACGCGGTCGCACAGGTCTCCGTCTTCGGCACCGGCCAAAGCACCCATTGCATGGACCTCATGGGCCGAAGCGAGCAACTCGGCATCGACGCGGCCGTGGATTTCCTCGGGACCGAGGCGTGGAGCAACGGGAACGTCGCTTTGATCGGACGAAGCTACGACGGGTCGACGCCGTGGGAGGCCGCGACGTTCGGCAACCCCCACCTCAAGACCATCGTGCCGATCAGCGGCCTCATCGGGGCGCATGAACTCATGTGGCGTAACGGCAGCGCCGAGACGCGCGGGCCCATCATGCACAACGTCGTCTACGGGACATTTGGCATCGACTCGGAGCTTCCAAGCGGGCCTGATTCGCTCATGATGGACCCGACCGGCTCGATGGAACCCGACCCGGAGGACGCCCAGACGCTTTGCAAGGATTACGTGGCGGGTCCCGCCCAAGGTGCGGCGGCGTACGCGACCGGCGACCATGTCGCTGCGATGGCGAACGACTACTGGGAAGAGCGGAGTTTCCTTCCGCGCGCCCTCGAGAACTACAAGGGCTCGGTCTATTTCATCCACGGCCTCCAGGACTGGAACGTCGACAATCACATGGCGTTCCCGACTTACTACAGGCTCCAAGACGCCGGCCTCGAGGTCAAGGGTCTCTTCGGCCAATGGGCGCACATGTACCCCGACCGCATCCAGGAGCACAAGGGGCTTCCATCGGGACGCGGCAAGGAGGCGTTCCCCCAGTCCGTGCGCTTCGATTGGGCGCAGGACCTCTTGGGCTGGTTCGACTACTACCTCAAGGGCCCCGGCGCGAGGCCGGTCCTACGCGCCGAGGTGCAAGACAACGCAGGGGCTTGGCGCGTCGAGGCGACGTATCCGCCGAAGGATGCCTTGTGGCTCGACAACCGGCTTTCCGCGGCGACGAAAGGCCACGCCGGGGAGGATATCCTGTACGGCGCCGAGGACTTCGCCTCCGGCGTCGGGAGCATCCTCACGTACAATTTCCTGCCATTGAGCGCGGAGAAGGATTTGCGCATCGCCGGAATGACCCAGTTGCAACTCTCGGTCACTCCGACGGGACCCGGCGGGCAGGCCTACGCTATCCTTCGGGACGCGGAGACCGGCATGCACCTCGGCCACGCGATCATGGACGCGCGCTACGCACAAGGCGGCACGGAGATGATGCCGGTCGTCCCCGGACAACCCCTTACGATGATGATGGAGTTCTGGGCGATGGACGTCGTACTCCCGGCCGGTCACGGGTTGAAACTCCAGCTCTCCGCGACGGGTGAGGATTACCTGCCGAGCGCAGTGAACGACCCACTTGTCATTGACCTTGCCCACAGCGTCTTGAAGGTCCCGACGATCGAGCGTGGACCCGAGGCATTCTTCACCCCGCCCCCGATCGATCCGGCATTCCTTGCCACGGTCCAAGGGCAGGAACAACAGCCGTAGACGTGGAAAGGCGATCCGGGAAGCGGCCAAAGAAGCGTCGGAGAGGTCTTCTGTTCCGCGGCGCGTGGCCGCATCGTTTCCGCGAGGGTGACGACATCACTCCCAGGACGTGTCAGCGTCGGTTCTCGGACCATCCGGCGTCCGCGCCCCTACTCTCCAAACCATTCTTAAAACCCACATCCATTCCAGGCCATGGCCGGACTCATAGGGCTCACGGCGGCCGACATCGACTTGCAAGACATTCTCAAGGCCCCGCGCTGGGAGTACGATGGCGAGTGGATCCCTCACCCCGTCGTGCGTCTCACGACGACGCTTCCCGTCGCCGTCCAAAAGCCTGATGTCCGAACGATCGTCCGGGCACGTTGGGGCTTCGACGTGGGCGCCGGGCGGCCGATCGGCAATGCGCGGGACGACAAACTCCTCGAAAGCAGGCTCTGGGGCAGCATGTTCGGGAAAAGCCACTGCCTTGTGGCCTCCACCGGCATCTACGAGATGATCGAGGTCGAAGGGAAGAAGGAGAGTTACTGGTTCCGTCGCCGCGACAAGAAGCCCATCGTGATGCCGGGGATCTGCGGGATGCGGCATGCGAAGGGCGAGGATCGGCTTTGCGCCGCCATGATCACCACGGAACCGAACGACTTCTTCGGGGAGTACCACGACCGTCAGGTCTGCACGCTTTCCTCACGGGAGATGGACGCGTGGCTTTCCAACGGCGAACCGAAGGGGTTCATGAAGCTCCTCCACGCGCCCGAAAACGACGAGTGGGAGGCGGTACCTGTGGATGGACGTATCTTCAGACCGGGTCGCGTCGAGATGGAACACCTCGTCGAGCAGGGAAAACCACTTCGCTGGAGTGGAAAGTGAGTCGCATGGGGGGTCGCGTCGCATAGGTGGTTCGCATCGCATACGGGGAGTGAGTCGCGTAATGCTCCAAGCCCTTGGACTTGGCGCAAGTTCCCAAGCACCGCCTGGCGATGGAGCGTGAACGCTCTTGTGCGGACGCGTAGTGTGGGTCTGGGACGCTGCGACCGGCGAACTCGTGCGGATGTACGACGAACGCGTGATGGACGATCCCGAAGTCCGGCACGTCCTCGAAAAGAACCGGTACAACGTCCCCCCCGCGAGCCACTTGCCCGTGATACTTGGCATCGGTGAAAGTTCGAAAGTCGATGTCGCCCGATGGGGCTTTCCGATCCCGAAGCGGCCAAACGGTGTTTTCAACACGAAGATCGAGACCGCGAAGGATTCGCCACTGTGGCGAGGCCTCATCGGGGAGAGCCATTGCCTCTTTCTTGTGAAGGGCTTCTATGAGTGGAAAAATGAGGGAAAGCGAAAGGTCCCACACTTCATCCATCGACGCGACCGTCGCCCCATGCTTCTCGCGGGGGTCTTTGCGAAAGGCCGGGGAGGAGCGGAATCCAAGTGGCTCGCGAGTATCGTCACATGCGCCCCGACCAGGCAGATGGCTGAAATACACGATCGGATGCCCGTTGTGATCGAGGAAGTCGACGCGGCCGATTGGCTCCATCCCCGATCATCCGGGATGGGAAGGGTGCTCGAACTCGCAGCGCCAGGCGGCGACGTCCTAGACTCGCACGCGGTCGGCGCGGCCGCGAACGACACGGGAAACGACACACCGGCCCTGATCGAACCGGTGAGGCACACCAAATTGTTCTGACGAACCATGGGAAGAACTTTGGGCCACTGCATGGGAAACCCCCTTCGCGGCGCGCCTTCGCGTCGGCGCAACCGGGAAATGTCGGGACGTGGATTCTTCCTCGTGGCCGGCCTCGAAGGCATCGATGCTTCCAAGATGGAGATAATCGACGCGCTCGGAGGGACGCGATGGGCGTACGACGAAGACGAACGCGTCGCGAAACCACTGCTTCGACACGCGGACTTCGCCCCCGTTGCGATCGTCGTCGACGGCGAGCGCGTCATAGAGAAGGTGCGGTTCGGAATGCCCGGTTTCCAAGGCCGATTGATAACGAACGCCCGCGACGACAAACTCATGGAGTCGCCATCGTGGACGTCGCTCTTTGGAAAGTCGCACTGCCTCACGGCGATAAGCTACGTCGTCGAGACCGACAAGAAGACGAAGACCACCTACCGCGTACAGCGCCGCGATGGAGCGCTCATGGTGGTTCCCGGCCTCGTTGCGCGTCGGCACATCAAGTTCGCGAGCACGGGAAACGAGTACGACGATCTCTGCCACGTCCAGGTCACCGCCGACGCGAACGACTTCGTCGCCACGATCCACGACCGCTTCGTATGCGAGCTTTCGACCAAGCGTGAACGCGACATGTGGATGAGCCCGGCGGAGCACGACGTCGCGGCCCTTGCGAAGTTACTCGTGCAGGCGCCAAATGACAGGTACGAGATGGTGCCCATCGCCAGCGACGCGTGGAAGCGGCGAGACGATCCGGACGCGACAAAGCCGATCGGGGACGCTGTCACATGGGCGGGCAAAGCCGGAGCCAATACGACCAGACCATCGACAAAGTCGGATGGGGGAAAGGGCGCCCGCACGAGGAGGCTGGACCAATGGCAGGAGTGATAGGACTACGCGGCCCCGACATCGACAAGCGCGACGCGCTACGCGGCTACAAGGTCGAATGGGAGGACGCGGACCGGCCGATAATACGGCCGCACACGGGTTGCCCCGTTCTGTATCTTAAGGACGGCGTGCCCACCGTGGAGCGGCACGTTTTCGGGTTCTCCAAGGAATTCACATCGTTCAACGCAAGGGCCGACAAGCTCGAGACGGGCAAGATGTGGAGCCGCATGTTCGGGAAGAGCCATGGTATCGCGCCCGTGAGCTACATCCTTGAATGGGCGGATCTCGGCGATGGGAAAAAACCGTACAGGATCGAGCGCGCCGACGGGGCCGCGATGGCGGTCCCCGCGCTCGTCGGGCACTACTGGGAGGACAAGACGAAGAGAGCGTTCGCACTCATCACGGTCGAGCCGAACGAGTTCATCGGCAAGATCCACAACCGAGTCATCGCACAGCTCGACGACGGGATGTTCGACACGTGGCTTTCGCCGGAGAAAAACGACGCGAAGACGCTCCGGGGATGTCTGTCGCCCGGTCGTAACGACGACTTCGTCGCTTACCCGCTGAAGGCCGATGTGGGAAGCGCTAGGTTTGACGATCCGAAGGCGTTGGAAGCGGTCGGGAAAGGGCTAGAGTGGAAGGACGTGGAAGGCGGCGGGGCAAAGGACGCCGACGACGGGGCCAAAAAGACGAAGAGCGGGCGGACAAAGCAGGGCGGTCAGTCGAAACTTTTGGAATAGTGGAAAAGGGCTGTGCGTCAGGCGCGGTCTGGACGGATCCACTTCACGGGCGTCACCTCGAAACGTCGGGCCTTCGGGCCGCGGGGACGTCGCGTTTCGCCCATGAGCCACCTGTATAGTGCTTCCTCATCGTAGCCGAACGGGGAGAGCATCGTCTCTACCGAGCGCGCGAGGAGCCTCACGTAGAAGCCCACATCGTACTCTTGCGTCTTGCCGCTAAGCCATTGTGACTCTCGCTTTGTCAATTCGACCGGCATCACGCGGGCCCTCCACGGGCCTCGTCTTCTCGTGACGACGTATTTCACGTACTCGCCCGGTTTCCGCTCGACACCGGCGGCCTTGAGGGCCTTCAACGCGGCCTTCGTGTTCGTGTTCGCTGCGTAATCGTCGGGCCCCATGCGGGTCTGCAGCATGAGGCCGAGCTCCTCGGGGGCGACTTCGCGCCGTCGCATGGATACGGCCGCCCTCTTGGCCACTTGTAGGGCATGCGGTATGCACGCGAGGAAGTCTTCCGCGTTGTCTGCCTCGGCGAAGACGTCGAGCATCCCCTGTTGCACGTTGTAGATCCACTCGGGTGTCGAGTGCCGCTGCACTTCGATACCGCGCACTTTGATGGTGCCGTCCTCGAACTTGCCGTAGTAACGGTTTGGAACGCCCACTACACCGGCACGATCGTAGGATGGCAGGCCACCGGATCGCTTTTCATATGATGGGGAGTGCGTCTTCGACGGGAGGAGCACGAGCCACTTGTACACTCCCTCCACGTCCATCGGTACACCCACCTCGTTCGTTATCCGCCGCGAAAGGCGCATCGCGTCGGCGCGAGTCACCCCTGGCTTGTGCATGAAGACGCAATCGGTGAGCGTGTGGACGACGGTGTAGCCTTCGTCGTTCGCGATCTCGCGGCTACGGGTCATCCCCGCCCTGCCGAGGCACTGTATCGCCTGGTGCACCTCGGCGCAACCGAAGCGGGCGTTGCGGTAGCGGAAGTAGCCGAAGCAGACGACTCCGAGGGCCTTGTGCTCGGATTTCACGGCCTTGGCCTTCTCGACGAGGTCGCGAGGGACGGTCACGATAGATGGCAGTCGGCGTCCATCAAACCTTTTCGGGTGAGGCGGGTGAAAGTGTCAGGCATTTTCGGTGACGGCCCAACGGCAACCATTATATGGTAACCTATGCACATACATATAGCGAGCATATGGCAATCACCACAATCCAAATCGACGCCAAGACGCGCGAACGGCTGTCGCGCCTCAAGACCGGCCCACGCGAGACATATGACGAGATCCTCCAAAAATTCTTGAGCCTCATACCGGAGGGCGACGAGGAAGGCCATTACACCGACAGATTCCGCGCCGGTGTCCTTGAGTCCATGATGCAGGCAGCCGTAGGCGACGTGATCCCCCTCGGCGAGGCGAAGAAGCGTTTGGGCCTGTAGATGGCCTGGACCATCGTCCTCACGAAGAAGGCGTGGGGCGACCTCCAACGCCTCGACCGCGAGACCCAAAGGAGAATCGCGACCAAGCTGGAGTCCGTGGCTTCCGACCCTGCTCGCTCGTTTCAGAAACTCGTAGATAGCCCCCAGTACCGGCTCCGTGTTGGCGATTATCGGATCCTAGCGTTACTGGATTTTGGAGCAGAACGGGTGACAGTGCTTGCCATCGGGCATCGGAAGTCGATCTACGGCTAATCTCGTTCTTCGATTCCTTCCCTCTCCGCCCTCCTCAACATCGCCTTCACGTACCTCCTATGCCCCCACAACCGCCTCAGTATCTCCGCCTGGTGCCCGTAGTGGCGTCGGCACACGTGCATGCCGAGTTCCGCAGCGACCTTCGCCTGCGGTCGCTCTCGCAGAGGTTTCAGTTTGTGGTGTCGACGGAGAGGTCGTGGACTTGATCCAGGCACCCCACATGGAAACATTTATATGTTGCTAAAAGGCTACAAATGTTGCCAAACAGCGACACAATGCGCTTCCACAAAGTCATCGAAGAGGTGATCGGAGGGCGCCTCCCGATCCGCGTCTTTCGCGTCCTCGTCACGTTTCCATCGAAGGAATTCACCGGCCGCGAACTTGCGCGCACGGCGGGAGCGGATGCCTCCAAGACGATCCAGTACCTCAACACGCTCCTGGATCATGGCCTGGTGGAGCGCCGCACCGTCGGCCACAGTCAACTCTGGAGACTACGCCAAGGTCACTACCTCGTCAAGAAGCTCGGCCCTGTGCTCGGTCTAGAAAGAGCGGCGATTGGGGATCTATACGCGCTGATATCGAAGAAGCTCCGCGCAATCGGCGTCGTTGAAACGGCCATTATCTTCGGCTCCGTAGCGCGTGGCGAGGAGCGGCCGGATAGCGATATAGACCTCTTCATACTCGTGGATGGCAAGTCGGAGAAGAATATGCTCATGCTCACTCTCGAGGAACTGGCGAAGGAGGTCGCCGATTCTTTCGGCAACCCCCTCACGCCCGTCGTATATACACGACGCGAGCTTTCCCAAAAGCGCGACCTGCCCCTCGTGGCCTCGATCCGCCGCGAGGGGGTATTGGTCCTGGGAGCAGGGCTTGAGAACGGAGAGACTGGACAAGGGTAAGGCTCGCGTTTATCTCCGGAAGGCCCAAGACTTCGCGTCGGGCCTAAGGCGTTCGGCGGATCGCGAAGAATGGAATTCGGTCGGGCTTCTCTCGGTGCACCTCGTGATATCCACGGCGGACGCCCTGACGACTTTCTATCTTGGCGAGCGGTCCCGCTCCCAGGACCACGGGGACGCGGCCCAATTATTGCGGCGGATCCCCGTCACGGGCATAGAAGAACACGCGGACAAGGCCTTGGAGGTGATCCGCGTGAAGAACGTAGTTGAGTACGAGGCGAGAGAATTCGAGGAGACGGAGGCGACGGCCACGATGAAGAAGGCCCTGAGGTTTCACGAGTGGGGACGCCAACAGTTGGGGGAGCGGTGAGCGGTCATGAAGGCCACAAAGGGGGTGCGTGAGCCTCGTCTGCGGTGGTTGATGGCACGACCCCCTCCCTCTCCGCCCTCTTCAATATCGCCTTGACGTAACGCCTGTGCCCCCACAACCTCCTCAGTATCTCCGCCTGATGCCCGTAGTGCCGCTTGCACACGCGCATCCCTAGTTCCGGCACGACGAACGCCTCCGGATCGTCTCTGCAGCAGTCACAGTTGATCGTGTCGCTTGAAAGGTTGTTCATGACGACGAGGCTCGGATAGTAGCCCGAGAAATCGCACGCGACGACGTCGCTGTAGACTCCCGGCTCCGGGTTCACTATCTGTCCGCCGCGATCCACTGCGCAAAGGGTCGCGGCGTCCTTCCAGTCTTCTGCGAGGTTGCGCTTCCACGGGAGAGCGACACCCCAGTCTGTCGCGAGGTCTATCTGCATCTGTTGAAGCGCGTAGCCTGCGCCGTTACGGTTCACGTCCTGCGCCCGGCGGTTGGCCACACGCGAGAGGTAGATTATCCCGTGGAGGTCCTTCCGGTCGTCCTCCGAGTCCAAGGTCTTTTTCGAAAGATCGACGTGCCAACGGCCGCGTAGATAGTACGCGTTCGTCTTGAAGAGCCAGCGTCCGTACGTGTGGATGCTCTTCGACTCCTGGTCGGGCCTGTCGGGAAGCGGATCCTCGTCGCGGCCCAACCGCACTTCGCGCTCCAAGTCGAGCTTACGTATCCGGCGCAAGAGATACGGGATGTCCCACCGGTCGCCGTGGCGCGTTATCAACACGTCGGGATCGAGCGTACGTATGCGTGCGTTCAATTCCCGGAGCACGCCGCGTTCTGCAGCCTCGTCGCCGGGCTTTGCGCACTTGAGTTCCTCGTCGCCGAACCTCACCGACTCCAAGGCGTCCTCGAAGGAGTGGACGTGCCCTCCTTTCACGGTCTTCACTTCAAGCCGCACCGTCTTTAGGCCCGGGTCCGGATAATCGAACGTCCATCGGTCCTCGCCGTCGTAAAGTCCGAGGCCATGCTCAAGCGCACTCGACGAACGCGCGTCACTGCCACGCTCCATGAGCCGGTCGGGGTCCAGCCTGCACATGGAGAAGAGCCCTTGCGAGTGCATCCATCTGCTCTCGGCCTGGTGGTCCACGTCGAAGAACAGGAACCCCTTCGTGTGGGTCTCCTTCCGAAGCCTCGTCGCTATGGAGAACGTGTCCTGGAACCGCCGTGGCCTCACGCGTAGGACAGGTTCCTTGGGGCCTCGTAGCCAGAGCGCCGTCTCGTCGCGCCGCATCGACTCGACCCGTTCGTCCAGCTTCAGGACGTCTTCGGCCGTTTCGAGCGGCTCCGCCTCGGCGCGGACAGCGAACTCAGGCTGGTACCGTACGAGCCTCTTCAAGGTCTTCGAGCCGTGTTTGACCCAGATGACCAAGCTCGAGAGCCGTGGGTGTGGGTATGCGTCGAACAACCAGGCCGGCTTCGGCGAGTGCATGACAGGCCTCCTCCAGTTGCATCTTCATCACTGCGATCTCCGCTCTCGTCTCGTCGAGTTCCCGCATGCCTTCAAGGAGCATCGAGAGCATCACTGGGCGCTCGAAGTCGAGGTGCGGTCGGCGGTTTATCGCGTTCGAATGACGTCGTGCGCGTACCACGAGTTCGTCGAACCATCTTTGCTCCCTCGGATGCAGCTCCGAGCGGAACGCGTCATAGCGGGCCTCGAACGTGTCGAGAGCCATCGTCGTCGTGGGGGTCGATTGGCCCATGTTCTCACGATATACTCCTGTTGAACGGGGCTATACCCTTCTTGGACGGGGGGGAGTGAAAGTGGGACAAAACATTGATATGACGTGGCAGAGGATCGTGCTTTCACCATCCATTGCCGAGAAGATCCATCTGCCGCGACGAACCCGATTCGCCGGCATCGCCCGGAATCGGGACGACGTTCTCCCCTGCGCTTCTCTTTCCAAGGGTCCAACGCCTCTCGACGCCCTCATCGACAAGTGTAGCAAGCGCAGGGTGCGTGAGCCGCAAACGCGCCATGTCGACCCCGATGAGGATCGGGACCCTGTGCTTCGTGGCGAGCCCACGCAGATGTGCGAGGCTGTACTTCACGTAATCCTCCTGTTCCCAATCCTTCAATTCGTCGGTCGAGAACAGCCTGTCGTATGGAAGCGCGAGCACGAGTGAGGTCTTCGTCGTCTCAAGTCTCGCTCCCAATTGCTTCGTGAGCACGGTGTCCCATTGGAAAGGCGTCATGCACCGCTTCACGAGCACGCGCCCGGCTCCGTCGTCGGCCGAGTGGCCTCGAACGAGGTTCAATTCGGCGAAGTTGTACGGATTGAAGCCGTGGTCGCCGTCGCACCAGAGGACCTGGCCATCCATGTTGTGGACTGTGTGATGGGCGAGTTCCTGCGCAACTTGACGCACATGACACGTCGGCCCGTCAAGAAGTACCAGTCCATCGACGAAGAAGCGGGACCACACGGTCGAGTCTTGGCTTCCATGGGGAAGTCAGAGACGATGGGGTGGGTGAAAGTGTGCATGGTCAAAAGTCGTCATCTTGGTGGCGGTCTTCCGTCACTCGCGGGAATCGTGACGATGAAGGCGGAGCCCCGTCCTCTTCCCTCACTTTCGACGCTCACGCGGCCACCGTGCGCCTCCGCTATCCCTTTGCAGATGAAAAGCCCCAGGCCCGTCCCGCGCTCCGGGATCTCTCCCCTGTCATGGACCTGGCTGAAGGGCTTGAACAAGCGGGCGATCTCATCCGGCGTCAATCCGCGCCCGGAATCGCGCACCTTCACCGAGACCGTCCCTTCCATGGATTCCAAAGTCAGGGTGACGTTTCCGCCCCGCGGCGTGAACTTGAGGGCGTTCGTCACAAGATTGTAAATCATCTGCGTCACGCGTCCCGGGTCGGCGACCACGCGCGCCTCGACGCCATCCTGCATCTCCAATCTCACGCCGCGCTTTTGCGCCTCGGGAGCGTACGCCTCCACCGCGCCCCGAAGAAGTGCTTTCATCTCGACGTCTTGAAGCTGGAGCCCGAGCCGTCCCCTCTCCATGAGCGACAGGTCCTTCAGATCGGCGACCAGCCGCTCCACCTGAGCGAGGTTTCTTCGCAGGATATCGAGGGTCTTGGCGGTGACGGGTCTGTCGGGGCCCGCGAGCGCCAGTTGGATCTTCATCGGCGTTATCGGCGAGCCGAGGTCGTGGACGATGTTGTTGATCATCTGCCTTTGTTGTTCCTCTTTTTCACGAAGCTTGCGCTTGTCGCCTTCGAGCTCCGTTTTCACGGTTTCCAATTCCCGGATGTCGCTTTCCCGGGTCCTCGCCGCCGCCGTCATCAAGGCGGCCATGACGACCACGAAGAACAAGAGCGTCACAAACATCGTTGAATCGGCGGCGGCCGGAGAGCGCCAAGGGACCACGAACAGGATGGCGAAGATGTTCGCGAGGCCGAACACCACGGTCGCTCGCGATCCGATGATGATGCCACTCATGAAGATGGGGAGAATAAGGTAGTAGAGGGTCGTGTCTGCCGGATCCTCGTCCACGCCGGCGTACCAGAGAGTCCAGATCGAAACCGTCGTGATCACGATCGCCGCGTAGGCTGCGTATTGGTAACCGTGCTTGCGAGAAATCGGGTAAAGGGCGCCAAGAAGCACCACGGTCGCAAAGGAAACGGCGAGTTGGACCGCGCTCTCGTAGGAATCATGGGTCGGATACACGACCATAAGGCTGAGCGATGCGGCTCCAAGCGGGATGAGCATGATTATGAAAAGTGAGGTGAGGCGCGCCCTGCGCCTCGCGTCGAGGCCCTCCACCGTGTCATCGGGCTCGATCCATGCCGCGTTTAGGCCCGGCTCTGCCCGCCGAACATTCGCGGTCGTCGGATCTTCGGAGCTTTCCGGCGATTCCTCGACCACGTCCCAGGACCGCGGTCCTTTGGCATCAACGTTGGCATCCCGCCGTTCACTATTTTTTCAAACGTCTATTCATCTCGTCGAGGGTCTTCGGCCAATCCTCCCGAAGAAGCCGTGAGAGGGCCCGGTCGGCAAGCAACTTCCCGCCCGTCTGGCATGTCGCACAATAGTTCGCTTCGTTCTCCCCGGATACGATTCGCTGCACGCTCGAGCCGCAGACCGGGCACGGCTCCTTGTAACGCCCGTGGACGGCCATCCCGTCCCGAAACGCCGTGACCTTCTCCGGAAAACCTTCGCCGACCTCTTTGCGAAGCCTTCCGGTCCATTCGACGAGCACCTCCCTGGTCGCCGCGTGGAGACGGGCGGCCTCCTCGTCTTCGAGCCTCTGCGTGAGCTTCACAGGCGACAATCTCGCCCTGTGCAGGATCTCGTCCGAGTACGCGTTTCCCACACCGCTCAAGATACGTGGGTCCGTGAGCGCGCGTTTCAACGTGTGGTTCTCGCGTCGCAGCGCCGCGGTGAAGGCGCTTCTATCGGCCTCCAACGGCTCGACGCCGGCGGGCGCGAAAGCGAGGGCCGCGTCTATGCCTGTTACCATGTGGAGCGACGCCCTTTTCTTGGAACTCGCTTCGGTGACTAGAAGCGTCCCGTTCTCGAAGTCCAGGCCAGCGAGCGTGTTCCTTCCCGTTAGCTTCGCTCCCGTCTTCCTCCAATGGAATCGACCTGCGATCATCAGGTGGATGATGCAGTGCACGCCATCGTCGAATGCGAACACGATGCGCTTGCCGAGTCGGAAGACGCGCGTGATGGTCCTACCGACCATGGCCGACGGCGCGGGCTCGACCGTGCGCACGAGAAACGGGCTGGCGATCCGGACGCTTTCGACTCGTCGCCCGACGACGCGCCGTTCGAGCGCTTCGACGTAGACCGTGATGTCTGGGAGTTCTGGCACTACTCTTCGCCCGCGTAGGAGGCAGGGGCATAATCAAAGAGCGGCGTTTCCATGTGGTCGCGGCATTCCGCAGCGTCCCAATGGACAACCATTAACGTACGATTATGGCGTTTTGACCAGATACCTTTTTATACCGTGTCCGTTGGCCCTTCTAGTGTATGACTATGAATTCCGGAAAGGTCCCAGTGCTCGTCGCATTCCACTGCCCGCGATGCATCGCGCCGAACTCGGTCGAGCTCATCGCGCTCAGCCGAAGCGGCTTCATGAACTGCGACGGGTGCGGCAGGCGCCTCAAGAGCGCCGACGTAATGCGGGCACTCATCACATCGCGTCGCGTCGAGACACGACGCGTTGAGACAGCGAAAGCCGCAATGATGCCCCTGCGGCCCGCGTAGGGCGCGCATCGCCTCCAGGTAAGGTGCGACGGCACCTTATTTCTTGTTTTTCTTCGAGGTACTGGATTCGACCATCGTGCCGATCGCCGTCCCGGGAAGTCCCCTGGCGAAGCGGACCATGACGCTTTTCGTGCCATGGACCTTGTAGATTTTTCCCCTGATCGTCTTGCCGGAGGGGTCGGTCCAGACGACGTGCGTCCCGAGAAGCGCTTCTCGGTTCGCGGCGCCGACTTCGATTATCGCCAACGCGTTGTCCTTGTTTCCGACACGGCCGCTGAACGTCGCGATCTGAAGTGTGCTCATGGGTCCCCCCAGCGTCTTGTCCCATTTGACCTTTTCTGAAGAAGGGCGCGGAAAACACCTGCACTTACAAGGGCGAAGGTCCTAGTCATCGTCGGGGTCGTCTTCGGGTTCGTCGGGCTCTCCCGGGAACGGGCCGGGCGCCGGGGGCCACGGAGTCCGCGGGTCGGGTTGTGAGAACGGCCAGAACGGGTTCATCATGTTGTGGTACTATTGCGCGGTCTTTCGCCATTAATGTTCGGTCAAGAGGTTATCGCCCCATCCCAGACTCTTCCCTGATTATCGCGAGAAGTTTCTCTTCGAGCGCTTTAGCAGGGATATCGGGTAGCGATATGAGCGTCGTCGCACCGGTTATCCCTTTGCCGCTGCGTTTGGCCGAGATGAGCCCCTCGCCTTCCAGTTCCTTGATGTAGGTCCAGAACTGCGTGTGCGCCCTGGCCCTGTCGCCGAACTCCTCGCAGGCGAGCGCGTAGCGCGATTCCGCCTCGCTCGTGCGGGCGAACGCCTGGCCGGAAAGAAGCGAGCGGCTGATCCCAAGAAGCACCAACCGCTTATGGGGGTCGAGTTCGAGGAGCTTCGATTCCGTGACGAAGCTGTACGTGTCCGCCTTCGCCGCGCGCACGTGCTCCGGGCTCACCGTGCGTTGGCCTTCCGTGTCCGCCAGTTCGCCGGCTTTCCCGAGTATCTCGATGGCCATACGCGCGTTTCCGCCGTCCTCGGCCGCGATGTCGGCGACGAGTTCGACGCAATCCTCGTCGATCGTCCCCTTGTGGAAGGCGAGTTCGGCGCGCTGCATCACGATAGTCGCAAGCTGCTGTGCGGTGTAGCGCGTGAGCGTTATCGTGTTCGATGCCTTGAAAGTGGAGCGGGACGCCTCGTCCATGAGGAGTCGTGGGTTCTCCTGGCTCACGAGTATGAGCGAGACGCTGAAGTTCGCTCCCGGCTCGTCCTCCGTGAAGCGTGTGAGCCTGTAGATGATGTCGGGGCCGGATTTTCGAAGGAGTATCTCGGCCTCGTCGAGTATTATGATGAGGCGCGCCCCGCGTTTCGTGAGGTTCTTCTTCAGTATGTCGAGCATCTCGGTCGTCGAGAAGCCGCGGTCGGGGAAGTTCGGGGAGAAGTGGCTCACGATCTTGAGAAGGGACGCGGATTCGGTGGCCCTTCGCCGACAATTCACATCCGTCCATTCGACGAGCACACCGCGCTCGGAGGCGAGCTTCTTGAACTCCTCCGCGAAGCGTTTGGCGAGAGCGGTCTTTCCCGAGCCCACGGGCCCCGTGATGAGCGCTGATTGTGGCGCGTTCGAGGTGATGAGCGAGCGGAATGAGCGGGCGAGTTGCCCCATCTCCTCTTCCCTGTGTGGAAGCCGCTCGGGCACGTAATCGAATTTGAGTTTCTCCGAGTCCTTGATCACCGACGCTCCTCGGAGCTCACTTTCGATTATCTCCCTCATTGATGGAATGACGCGGGGACCGGCTATAAATGATTTGTTCCGGTTCGGTGAAACTACCCGGTTGACGTCGCCGCCCGCCTTTCAACCCCGCATATTGCCAGCATGACGCCTATCGCCATTTTATCTCATTTTCAGGATTGGTCGATGCTCTCCCGATGATCGCGCTCTCCCCCGTCTTCGCCATTCCTCTTGGGGAAAGCATAATACCATGTCCCGATTAAGGCAGTAAGAAGCGGCATGACGAAGCCCCAAGGAAAGGACGGCGAGACGCTATCCGTCACCGTAGAGAACGTCCTCATGTCACCGCAAGGACCCGTAGTGATCCTTGCCCCGAAGAACGGCACGCCCAGTGAAAAAGTGCTCCCGATCTTCATCGACCAGTCCCAAGCACTCAACATCCAGCTAGCGCTGCAAGGCGGCGACCCGCCGCCGCGGCCGATGACCCACGACCTCTTCTCCGCCGTGATGAACGAACTCGGCGCGATCGTGTCACGCGTCGTCATCGAGGAACTGGCTCAGAACACGTTCTACGCGAGCCTCTTCATCAACGTCGAGCGGAACTCGAAGACGACGACCCACCGCTTCGACGCCCGCCCCTCCGACTGTATCGCCCTCGCCGTGCGACAGAACGCGCCCATCGAGGTGCGCCAACAGGTCATGGACTCGGCAGCCATCAAACGCACGAACCTGGTGGCCGAGAAGGTAGAGGTGGACGAATCCGACGCCGACCCCGAGGATCTCGGCGTATCCCGCTGATTCCCGCCCCGCCCCCGTCGGCGCCCCCCCGGGCCCGTTTCGCCTTAGGGCGATGTGCGCGCCGAGGCGCCACCGGGCCTCCATTCAGGCGCAAAGATTAATCCCCTCGACGCTGGTAGTCCCATCGGAGACCAGCCGTGACACTGTTTACCCGTCTTCGCTTGAAAGGCGTTGAAAACAAGCTCCGGACACTCCACGGCCTCCAAAAGGAGCTTCGAAAGAACCTCGAAGAGCTCGACCGCCGCAAATCCAAGGGCGAACTCACCGCCGAGGAGCACAAGGCGCGCTGGGACAAACTCGAAGCGCGTCGCAAGGACCTTGTCCACCGGATCGAGAAACTCGTCCACGACGAGGCCCAATTGAAAGCAAAGCTCGGTCAGTGACCCGCTCCGGTTTCAATCCACGTCCCGGTCGGATATCGCTCCTCCCACGCGGATCGCGGCAAAGTCCGGCTCTTCGGTGGCGCTCCGTCCTATTCCGAATCGTTATGCGTTCGAAACGTTTTGCTTTACCGTGCCCGGGGGGCTCCAACGATTGCGTCGACTCTACCGCATCGCGACTCCCGTCGCGCTGCTTTCCCTCGCGGCGTCTATCGTCGCCACGGGCCTGCATTGGTCAGCGGCCGGACTTGTCGCCCCGATGGGGACACAGCCGGTCGTCGGCGCGTCCCTTCTCGCGGTCGGCCTCGCCGTGAGGGTGTACGCCCGTCACACCCTAGGCAGCCTGTTCTCCTACCGGTTGCGCCTTGTTGCCGACCACGACCTGGTCGAGCGTGGCCCTTACAAATTCGTGCGCCATCCGATGTACCTCGGAAGCCTCCTTGGTTGGCCCGGTCTTCCGATCGCGTTCGGGAGTCTCACGGGACTCGCGTTGATGGCGCCCGTTTTCCTGTGGCTTCTCCTCCGCGTCGAGGTCGAGGACGCGATGCTTCGAGAACGCTTCGGCGAGCGCTTCGACGCCTACTGCCGGCGGACGAAGCGCCTCGTTCCGTACCTGTACTGACGGGCCAATTCCACGGGAGCGCCAAACCATAATAAGGGGAATGGCCCCATTTTGGTGCGAGACCATGGCGGATCCTGGAAAGTCGGTGAAGCGAAGGCGTGCCGCCGGGGCGCGACCAAGAAAGACCGCCAAACGCCACGCGTCAAAGTCCAAGACCCGAAGCGCTCGGGCCCGCGCCCCGCGTCCTAGGGGGCAGGGAAAAGGACGTGCGGCGAAAAGAACAGTGAGCGTCAAGACGCCGCCAAGCGTCAAGGCGCCGATGAGGCGAGCCGCGCCTAAGGACCGGCGATTGGCGGCCGCGTTGAAAGAATGGGAAGCGACGACGCTCAAGGCGGCCCTCGCCGCCTCTCCTGAACGCGAAAAAGCGTTCGTGACGACGAGCAGCCGACCGGTAAGAAGACTCTACACGCCGCTCGACGCCGACGCATCGGACCCCGAAAAGACGCTTGGACAGCCCGGCCAATACCCGTTCACGCGCGGCATATACCCGACGATGTACCGCGGTCGCCTCTGGACCATGAGGCAGTTCGCGGGATTCGGGACCGCCGAGGAGACGAACGAGCGGTACAAGTTTCTCCTCGCCCATGGACAAACCGGCCTATCGGTCGCGTTCGATTTTCCTGCGCTCCACGGTTTCGACAGCGACCACCCGATGAGCCGGGGCGAGGTCGGAAAATGCGGGGTGGCCATATCGAGCCTCAAGGACATGGAGGACCTCTTCCGCGGCATCCCCCTCGACCAGGTCACGACATCGATGACGATCAACGGGCCGGCCGCGATGATATGGTGCTTCTACCTCGCCGCGGCCGAGAAGCAAGGGATCCCGTTCTCGAAACTCGGCGGCACCATCCAAAACGACATCCTGAAGGAGTACATCGCGCAGAAGATGTTCATCTTCCCGCCCGAGCCCTCGATGAGGCTCATCCTCGACATCTTCGAGTACGCGTCCATCCACGTCCCGAAATGGAACACGGTCTCGATATCCGGCTATCACATCCGGGAGGCGGGATCGACCGCGGTCCAGGAACTCGCCTTCACGCTTGCTAACGGGATGGAGTACGTGAGGTGGGGGATAGAGCGCGGGCTCGACGTAGACGAGTTCGCGCCGCGCCTTTCGTTCTTCTTCAACGCCCACAACGACCTCTTCGAGGAGGTGGCGAAGTACCGCGCCGCCCGCCGCATCTGGGCAGACTTCATGAAGAACGAGGCGAAGGCCACGAACCCGCGCTCCTGGCTCCTCCGGTTCCACACGCAGACCGCGGGATGCTCCGCGACGGCGCAACAGCCGGAGATAAACATCGTCCGCACCACGATCCAAGCGCTTGCGGCTGTACTGGGTGGCACGCAATCGCTGCACACCAACTCCTTCGACGAGGCGCTGGCGCTCCCCACCGAGAAGGCCGTCAGGATCGCGCTAAGGACCCAACAGATCCTCGCACACGAATCCGGTGTCGCCAATACCATCGATCCATTGGGCGGCTCCTATTACTTGGAAGCGCTGACCAACGAAATGGAGGCGGAGACCCGGGAATACTTCAAACGCATCAAGGGCCAAGGCGGCGTCATCCCCGCCATCGAAAAGGGTTGGTTCCAGCGCGAGATCGCCGATTCATCGTATCGGTTCCAAAAGGACGTTGACGACGGGCGGCGCGTCATCGTCGGCGTCAACAAGTTCACGGAGGAAGAAACGGGCGCCAAGGAGCAGGCGAACCTGCTCAAGGTCGACGACGCGTTGGAGGCCAAGCAGATAAGGCGGCTCGACGAATTGAGACGCACACGCGACGCGCGAAAAGTCGACGAGGCGCTCGAGAAACTCACGAGAGCCTGCGAGACGCAGGCCAACCTCGTCCCGTTCATCCTCGACGCCGCGCGCGCGTACTGCACGATCGGGGAGATCCGTACGGCCATGGTGAAGGTCTTCGGCGAGTACCGGGAACCGGCGATATTCTGACGCAGGGAGGGACATGAGAGCCGAGGTCTTTCGCGCCGTCCCCGCACTGGCGCTACTTGGGGCGGCCGCGCCAATGCTCGCCGCGGCCCAAGAGGGCATCGGGCCCTTGGCCTCCGCCCCGCTGATCATCGCGACATTCCTGGTCGGTGCCATTTCATACCCTCTTGGCCCGGGTGCGGGTCTTTCGCCTCGAACCACCCTCGTCGTGATGGCGCTTGCCGGCTCCGGAGCACTTCTTGCCGTCCAGGAACTCCTGCAGATCGGTGAATCCTCCAAGACCGTCTCGCGCCTTGTGACGGAGGCAAGGAAGCGCGCCGCCGAACACCCCCGGGTGATGGCGCTTGGGCCGCTTTCGCTGATAATCGCGGCTTTCTTCCTCGGCACGTACGTCGCCGCGGCTCTCGGATGGCTTTTCGGTTGGCCCCGTTGGCGCGTGTTCATCTTCTCGTTGACCGGTTTTGCATTGGCCAGCCTGGTCGTCGCAGCCGTGACGACCGGCGCGATGCGGTTTGCCGGGATATGACGCTGCTCCTTTGAAAATGCACGGCGTGGACTTTGGAGCAGCGGGGCCGGTCCACGCGTGACGTCGAGAAGCGTTCGCCTTCCATGCAACCCAAGTCTCCCCCTTACGATGGAGCCACACGCGCGGCGCGACAAAAGCCTAAAGTAGCGGCCTCCGGCTGCTGGTAACGGTTACCTGATGGAGAAAAAGATCCGGGTCCTTGTCGCAAAACCTGGCCTCGACGGGCACGATCGTGGTGCGAAGGTGATCGCCAGGGCACTACGCGACGCTGGGATGGAGGTCATCTACACGG
Organism: Euryarchaeota archaeon; assembly: GCA_016207515.1. Lineage (NCBI taxonomy): Archaea > Methanobacteriati > Methanobacteriota > Methanobacteriota archaeon. The sequence goes on from JACQPN010000015.1 coordinate 134,354, forward strand.
GCCTACGCCAAACGCCCGAGGAGATCGTGGAGGCCGCGATACAAGAGGACGTCGACGCGGTGGCGCTTTCCATATTGAGCGGAGCGCACATGACGCTCCTTCCGCGAGTCGTCGAACTCCTGCGCTCACGCTCGGCCACGGACATCATGGTGGCCGCCGGCGGCGTCATCCCCGACGACGACGCGGCCGAACTCAAGAAGCGCGGCATCAAGGCGGTCTTCGGGCCCGGGACCACCATCGAAACCATCATCGATTTCTTCCGCGTGAACGCGCGCCGGGCGAGCTAGCGTGAAAGAGACGGAACTCGTCGAAGGGGTCGAGGCTGGTGACGTCCGAAAGACCGCCCGGTTGATGTCTCTTCTAGAGGCGGGCGAATCGCGGGGTATCGCGGCCTTGAGAATGCTTTACAAGAGGACCGGGAACGCCCACGTGATAGGCGTCACGGGGCCACCGGGCACCGGGAAATCGACGATCGTGGACAAGCTCATCGCGCACTATCGCAGTACTGGCAGGACCGTCGGCGTCGTCGCGATCGACCCCACGAGCCCCTTCACCGGCGGAGCGATCCTCGGCGACCGCATCCGGATGAACCAGCGCTGCCTCGACCCCGGTGTTTTCATCCGGAGCCTCGCCTCCCGCGGCGAACTTGGGGGGTTATCGCGCGCCGCGAGAGACTGCGTCAGCGTGCTCGACGCGATGGGAAAGGACATCATTCTCATCGAGACCGTCGGGGTCGGGCAGGCCGAGGTAGACATCGCCAAGGCTGCCGACTCGGTCGTTGTAGTCTGCGTGCCGGGACTCGGCGACGATGTGCAGAACCTCAAGGCGGGGTTAATGGAGATCGCCGACGTGTTCGACGTGAACAAGAGCGACATGGACGGGGCCGACCGCGTCGCCTCGGAGATCCAGGCGATGCTCGAGTTCTCCTCGAAGCGCGATTGGACGCCACCGATCGTCCGCACGGTCGCGAGCAAAGGGACAGGGACCAAAGAACTCGCGGACGCGATCGATTCCCATCTTGCCCACCTCAAGACCGGCGGAAGGCTCGCCCGGGCGCGCAAAGAGAGAATGGGCGACGAACTCTTGGCCCTCGTGACGCGCCAAGTGGCGATGACCATCCTCGGCGACGCTGGTGTGAGGCGCACGTTCGATTCGGTCGTTGAAAAGGTCGTGAAGAGGGAGATCGATCCCCATTCCGCCTGTGACGAGATAATGGACCACCTTGCCAAGGCGCGGCGACCCTAGGCCGTGGCCACGAGACCTCGCGACCGCGTCCTTCCGGGCCTCTTCGGCCGCGGCACCCGGCCAATACATATTTTCACCCCCTTTCCCCTCCCGACGCGTGCGTGTCGCCCTGCTCGTGACGGCGGTGATCTGTGCCGCAGCACTTCCCGGCTGCCTCAGCGCCCCGCCACATGCGACGGCCGACGTCGCGCTTTTTGGCGACCGCCACGTCGCGTTTCCAGGCGGGTCCACAGGTTTCGTCCTGTACGTCAACAACACATTCGACAAGACGCAGACTTTCAGCGTCGGCGGTGTCGGTCCCTCGTGGCGCCCATCGTTCGAACCGGAGCGCGTGACCGTCGGTCCGGGCGGCGGCGCGGCGATCCTCATGACCCTTCGCCCCCGATCGGATGCCGCGTTGGCCCGACACGACCTTACGCTGGTGCTGACGAGCGCCGAGGGCCACAGGACGGAAGTCAGTGTTGCCGTGGACCTCGTGCAACACGCCGGGTCCCCAGCCGAAGAAGGAAAAGGTGCTCGCGTCTACACCGCCGGCTTCTATGACAACGGCACCCTGTTCTACACGAACGACCGGGCCATCGATGAGAACGACGCCCTCGTGAAAGGGTACCTGGGCGATGAACGTAACTTCACGGAACTGAAAGTCTACGTCGGCGGCCAGCGTGGGACCACACCGCCGGAACCCTATGGTTCCGCCGGGTACGTGCCGGTCATCAAGGGTTTCAACGACCGCCTCATCGGGATGCGGCCCGGCGAGACCGCCGTCGTCCACATCCCGCCCTCGAGGGCCTACACTTACGCGGGAAACGAGGACCACCCGCTCTTCGGACATGCATTGAACTTCGCCATCCGCGTCTCCGGTGTGGACGACCTTCCGCCACCCTCGCCGTTGCCGCTCGCGTCGTCGTGAGGATCACGCCCGCCGGTCGTCGCCTTCCATTGGGCACGCAATGTCCGCAAATACGCCCTCGCCCTCCTCGACGCCGGCGCAGCGGTCGCGGCCTTCCCCGCGTCGAGTAGCGTCCTGCGCGTTCGACAGAATCGTTTTTAAAGAGGGGCGGGGATACCCGCCCGGTCGAAATGGCAAACATCTACGCGACGAACAAGACGGCGCAACTCATCGCCCGAGGCCTGTTCGCGTTCTCGCTCGTCCTTTTCCTCTCCGGGTGGTGGCACGTGGCCGCGGCGGGAGGCGGTCTCAACCCGTTCTTCTACGCCCCGCTCGTGATCTCCGCCCTCGCCGGGCTTCTTGGCCGCGACGACGCGATAGTGATGCTCGATTTCCTGTTCTTCAGCATCGCGTTCACGGTGGACATCGCGACGGGCGTTTCGTTCCTTTGAGAACCGTAAGGGGTGTCGATTTGAGAGGCGTGATGCCCAAAGGCGTTCCGGCGACGGCCTGATCATGCGCGAAGGAGGTTCCCGGCGATCACCATTCGCTGCACTTCCGAGGTCCCCTCATAGATCTCGGTGATCTTCGCGTCCCGCATGAGGCGCTCCACGGGATAATCGCGCGTGTAACCGTTCCCCCCGTGTATCTGGACAGCGTTTATCGCCGCCTTCATCGCCACCTCGCTCGCGTAGAGTTTCGCCATGGCAGCGAGCGGCCCGAACTTCTCCCCCGCATCCTTCATCTGGGCCGCCTTCCAAGTCAGTAGGCGCGCGCCTTCGACGGCCACAGCCATGTCTGCGATGAGCCACTGGACGGCTTGGAAACTGCCAATGGGTCTTCCGAATTGGCTACGCTGCAGCGAGTATGCGATCGAGGCATCCAGTGCCGCTTGCGCGATCCCGACGGCCTGCGACGCTATCCCGATGCGTCCGCCGTCGAGTGTCCTCATCGCGATCTTGAACCCGTCGCCCTCCGCCCCGAGCCGGTCATCGGCCGGCAATTCGCAGTTGTCAAAATAGAGCTGCACCGAGTGCGCGGCGCGGATGCCCATCTTCTCCTCCGGCTTCGACCAGGTGAAGCCGGGACGACCCTTCTCCACGATGAATGCGGTGATGCCCTTGTGCTTGGCGGCCGCATCGGTCTTGGCGAACACGATGTAGGTGTCGGCGTGCCCGCCGTTCGTGATGAAGTTCTTCTGGCCATTGAGGACGTACCCGTCGCCCTTCTTGACGGCCGTCGTCGACATCGCCGCCGGGTCGCTTCCTGCGTTCGGCTCCGAAAGACCAAAAGCGCCGAGAGCCTCCCCTTTCGCCATCGGGGTCAGGAACTTGCGCTTCTGCTCCGGTGTGCCGTACGCCTCAAGCGGATAACCGGAGAGCGAGTTGTTTACCGAGCAGATGACCCCGGTAGCCGCGCATGCGCGCGACAGCTCCTCGATTGTGATGGCGTAGGAAATGGAATCGAGGCCCGCGCCGCCCCACTCCGCGGCAACGGTGACGCCCATGAGGCCGAGTTCGCCCATGCGCTTCACCGTCTCCGTCGGGAAACGCTTCTCGCGGTCGATGGCCGCGGCCTTCGGGGCGACCTCCTTCTCGGCGAATTCGCGCACCGTCTTGCGGATGAGCTCCTGCTCCGGCGTCAGGTGGAAGTCCATCTTACCAAGCGGGAAAAGGGGCGCCACCTATCAAGTTTTGTGCGCCGCGGCAAGGTTTTCGCGCGTTTTGCTTTTTCAACACCGGCAGCATCGGGCGCACCCGGCGGGCCGTGGGCAGAAGTCTCAACAGGTCCTGCCCACGGCAAGACGGGTGCGTTCGCTCCACAACAGTCCCGATAGCGGACGCACCCGGCGGGATTCGAACCCGCGACCCCTGGCTTAGAAGGCCAGCGCTCTATCCGGGCTGAGCCACGGGTGCATGTGTATGCTGGCGGCGAGGTTCTCTAACAGGGAATAAGTTTTCCGTCGGGAACGTTAGCCAAGGACGTGGAGGGTCCAAGTGTGGCGGCGGCTTCAGGGCCTAGCCCGCCCGGAAGGCCGAGTACGCGACCGATGCCGCCACCAGGAGAAGCAGGATTGAGAATGCATCCGACAGACTCTTGGACCCGGTCTTGAGTCCCGTCTTCGCACCGAGCATGCCTCCCGTGAACGCTCCCAACGCCATCGGGATGCCGACCTCGAGGGCCACGGCGTCGAAACCCACGGCCAATTGTCCGATACCTGCCGTGGCGCCGTTCACGAGGACCGCCGCCAAGGACGCTCCGACGGCCGCATGTATCCCGACGCCGTAATAGACTAACGCCGGGACGACGACGATCCCGCCACCGACGCCAAGAAGCCCAGGCATGAGCCCGGCTACGAAACCTACGGGGAGGCTCACGGTCAGCGGGACATCCGGCGGGTTGTGTCGAGGTTCGATGCGGACCCTCATCCGGGCCGCCGCCACCACCAGGAGAGCAGCAAACAGGAGGCGTAGGTAGAACTCGGGCGTGACCTCGGCTATGTAGACGCCGACGAGTCCGGCGACGGCGCCGGCCGCGCCGAGGGTCGCCCCCAATCTTAGGTCGACGTTTCCCGCGCCCCGGTGCTTCCAAAGGCTCGTCGCAGCGGAGACGACGATCACGATCAGGCTCGCCGCCTTGGCATCGTGGAAACCAGTGCCGAAGAGGAAAATGGCCGCCGGAACGACCACGAGGCCACCGCCGATTCCGAAAAGTCCAGATAATACGCCGGCGAGGACGCCCACTAGGATCGCCAGACTGGTGAGCGCCGGTTCCACAATGGGGGCAACCCGGGGCCGGGAATAGAGTTTGCCAACGGCGTCGGCCTTGGCATGGTCCCCGCAAGGCACCCGCCCCCCGGCCGACAGGGCACGTGCCAAGGGGGCTTTGCCGCAGGAGCCGGTTTTTCCCGATTCCCATCGGGTACATGGGCCTTTTCGATAGTCTTTAAGAGCTTGGTCCGACCACGTTTTCGTGGCGGCGCATGGGACTAGCTACTACCGGCATATCGGGCCTTGACGCGCAATTCGGCGGCGGCGTTCCGCGCGGCACCACGATCCTTCTAATAAGCGACCCCAGTAACGCGGTCGGCCTTTTCTCGGAGCAGTTCGCTGGCGGTGGGCTCGCCGAAGGGGAACACCTCATTTTCTACCAATTCGATAGGCCAGCGCGCGGCTTCAGCGAGCGACTCCTCACGGCGGCGCGCGACGCCGGCGCCACAGAACCCGGAAAAGTCGAGGTTTTCGACGGGTACGCGGGCTTGAAAGGGGGTGGGGCCCACGCGAAGACCCAGGGTTCCCCGTCTCCGGAATCCTTGCAGGCCCAGCCGATCGGCCGCGAAGAAGCGTTCTCCCACATCTTGGAACACGCGCTTGGAGCGGGCCAGGGCGCGCCCTACAGGCTGTGCGTGGAATCCATCTCCAGCCTCATCACGGACTCGAACGAGGCCGAGGCCGCGGCGTTCTTCCGCCAACTCGTCCACGTCGGCACCGAGAACGACGGCATCCAACTCGTTTCCGTCATCAAGGGCATCCATTCTCCCCAGTTCATGAGCAAACTCAAGCACTACGCGTCGGGTGTTCTCGAATTGGGGATAGAGCAGAAGGGCTTCGGGATCTACTCTTACCTCATGATCTCAAAGATGCTCAACGTGAAGGATCCCGTGCGGCTTCTCCTCTTCAAAGAGACCGACAAGGGGCTCTGGCTCGAAAGCACTAAACGCGTGTTTTAGGGCAGGCCTCAACTCCAAAAGCATACATCCGCCTCCTGGGGCCGCCGAGCCCCCGATCAAAACGCGTGCCGGCTGGCCAGAGCTTTCCATCAGGCGGCGGCCGGAAGCGTGATTTTCGCTTTCTGGTCATTCCCCTGGTCGCCGTCAAAAAGGCGGGCGTCGGGCTTCCGTTGTTTCCCGTGGAAAAAAACGGGCATTGCGGAGCGTTTTTATAATATCACTTTTTAAGAAGCGAGTGCCTGGCGATTGGTGTTGGAGGAGCGGAGACAGGCAGGCGGATCCGGTAGCATGATGGGCAGGTCGTACCAGCGCACGTTGCGCGCCGCCGCGGATTCCGGTGTGAGCCCCGTCGTTGGAACGATCCTCATCCTCGCGATCTCGATCGTCGCCATATCGGCGATCATCGCCTGGGGGCTTCCCGCCATCGAAGAATTGAAGGCGAACGCCGAATCGAGGGCGGTTTTGGACCAGTTCCGCGACCTCGACGATGGCCTCCAGTCACTCGTGGCGGGATCCGCCGGGAAAACGACCTTCAAGTGGCAGCCCACCTTGAACGAGGGCTCGCTCGCCATAGACCAGACGCAGGGTGGACGGTGGGTGGTGGCGACGGATCTTCGTAACGGCTACAATTTCACGTACTTCGGCCTCAACGACACAGACCGGTATTTTGCGCTCCACAACAACGGCTACACGCTCACCTCGGCCCTCAAGGTCCGGGCGTGGACCTTCATCGGGTCCACGTTCACGGAGCTCACGGTGAACACGACGAGCGGCGGCGCGGCAACGGCGCTCACCCTCGCAAACGGTGAGAACGTCACGCTCCAACTCTACAATTCCACGGGCTCGGCCATCACGCTGAACGCCTTGAACATCCGCATCTACCTCTACAACAATTCGCTCGTCACGGCCTCCGACGACGGTGCCGTCGCCCGCTTGTGGCTCACGGACGTGGGCTCGACGCACTATGAGACGGAATCGGGTGTGGAGAAGCGCCACGTCTTCAGCACCAACGGAGCCGTGATCTACGGCCCCTACAGTTCTCTTGTCGTAGCCAACGAGCCGCCCATCCCGCCTGTAAGGACTTACACGAACAGCACGGGAGGAACCTCCAAGAGCGCATTCATCCGTTTGATCCAGATAAACGGGTCGGCCTCGTTCGGCGGGGCCCGCCAGGCGGAGCTCTTGATGAACCTCTACTCGACCACGTCGCTCGTCGACGAGTCGAACGTGTCGTCCGTGCGCATCTATGTGCTTCGCGACGCCACGTTCCGGGAGACGTGGTACGATTACCTGAGCGACACGGCCAACAACTACACGATGACGCGCCTCGACCTTGCCGCGACGGCCCCGGTCAATGGGATCACGATGAACCATGAGAACCTGTATTACCAGTTCTCGGGCGAAATGCGCTTCCGCGTGGTTTATTCGGTGGTAACGGCGTTGAGGGGCTGATGAGGCTGGGGGATGCGGCGGTTTCGGAGGTGGTCGGGTTCATCCTGATGTTCGCCCTTTCGGTCGTCATCCTGGTCGTCTCCATGCAGGCCTTCAACGTGATCCGCGATTCCAGCCGCGACCTCTCGGACGCAAGCGAGTTACGCCTATTCGCCGTTCAAGTGGCCTCGGAGGCCGCGCTTTTCGGGAAGGTCTCCAATGATTTCCCGAACGCCACGTTTGAATCCGTGATTCGCGCCCCCGAGGTGCAAGGCCGCGACTACTACGTCCGCGCCACCAACAAGACGATCTTCGCGAACACCACCGACGGCAAGATCCGCGTGAATTCGACCACGTTCCGGCTTGAGGCTATATCGAACCTTTTCGTGAGCGGCGAGGTGACGCCGACAGGCGGACTCGTGAAGGTCGTGTACGCATTCGACGCTGGTGCGAACAAGAAGACAATCACCGTCAAGAGCGGATGACGATGGCCGACAAAGCGATCCCGGCGGAAAAGAAGAAGAAAAGCGTCTTCGGCGGCGCCAAGAAGATGCCCGAGCCGAAGCCCCAGGCCCCCAAGAAAAAGGCCAAGATAGAGGCCGTGGAGCCGGCAAGCGTGGTCGAGCGTGTGCCTCTTCCGGACCAGATCCCCCTGGCGCCGGGCCTTCGCCTCATCGAGGTCTACCCCGTGAACGACCCGCACGCCTTCATCCGCGTGTCGGCCAACGACGCGGCGCACGAGACGGTGTACGAGGTCCTCGAACCGCCGCTCGACGAGCGTGAGAAGCGGATCCTCGCTTTCATCTCCGAGACCCTCGTCGACATGATAACGGTCGGTTACACACAGTTCGACACGAAGAGCGCCACGGAGTACCTTCGCAAGAACGTGGAGGAGATAATGTACGACTACTCCATCACGCTCTCGCCCGATTCCAAGGAGAAGATATTCTACTACATCATACGCGACTTCCAAGGGTACGACAAGATGGACCCCTTGATGCGGGACACCCAGATCGAGGACATCTCTTGCGACGGCCCCAAGGTGCCTTTCTTCATCTACCATCGGAAGTACGAGAGCATCATGACGAGCGTCGTCTTCCAGGAGGAAGCGCTCGACAGCTTCGTGATCCGCCTCGCGCAGCGTAGCGGCAAGCACATCTCCATCGCCGACCCGCTTCTGGATGCGACGCTACCCGACGGATCGCGCCTCAATGCGACGCTCTCGGACGAGGTCACGGCTGGCGGGTCCACTTTCACGATCAGGAAATTCCGCGACGTCCCGTTCACGCCGCCGGACCTCGTCAGGTTCAAGACGATGAGCGCGGAGATCCTCGCCTACTGGTGGCTCGCCGTGCAGTACGGCTCGTCCGCCATCTACGCGGGGGGCACGGCCTCGGGAAAGACCACGTCTTTGAACGCGATCCTCCTCTTCATCCCGCCCCAGATGAAGATAGTCACGATCGAGGACACGCGGGAGTTGAACCTCCCGCACCCCAACTGGATAGCCGGTACGACGCGAAGCGGTTTCGGGCCGCGCGACGACAAGGGGCGCCAGATCGGCGAGATCGACATGTTCACGCTGCTCAAGGCGGCGTTACGTCAAAGGCCCGAGTACATCCTCGTCGGCGAAGTGCGTGGCCAAGAGGCGTACGCCCTCTTCCAGGCCATGGCTACTGGCCACACGGCGTACGGCACGATGCATGCCGACAGCGTCGAAAGTGCGATCCACAGGTTGGAAAGCGATCCCATCAACGTCCCCCGTTCGCTTCTTGAATCGCTCGACATCGTCTCCGTGCAGATCCAGACGAGGATAGGTGGAAAACGCGTGCGCCGCTCGAAGGAGATAGTCGAGATCGTGGGCCTTGATCCCCACACGCGTGAGATCCTCACGAACGGCGTCTTCCAGTGGAACCCAACGAAGGACGAGTTCGAGTACTCCGGCGTCTCGTACGTGTTGGAACGGATCCAACTTGAGAAGAACATGAGCACCGAGGAGATGCGCGAGGAACTCGCTCGGCGCAAGGAGATAATCAATTGGATGGTCGGGAAGAACCTGAAAGACTACAAGGAGGTCGCGTACATCGTCCAGTCGTACTACCGCGACCCCGAGAAGACGATGAAGCTCGTCCGGGAGGACGCGGAACTGTCGGCATTCAAACCCAAGGTCGTCACGTTGATCTCGCCCGATTCGTTGAAAGGCGTCGCCGCCCCGGCGGTCGAGGCGAAGACCGCCCCGCAGGCAACACCACCGGAAGCCGCCACGGGGCCTGCAAGCGCCCCAGAGAAGAAGGGGTGAAGAAGTGTCCCTCACCGAGGTGCAGCGCGTAAGCTACAAGATCCTTGGCGGTTACGTGAGCCAGAATTTCCGCCTGGCGAAACTGCAGACCCAGATGAAGCAGGGGCGGGTCCCGATGAGGGCCGAGGTCTTGGTCTCTTACGCGTTGGTCGTTGCCGCCGTCGTCGCGTTCTTCTTCCTGATATTCACGCTCATCACGCTGCTCGTCCTGCTTCCGCTCATCCGCATCGCGCTTCCCCCGCCGGTCCTCGCCGCCGCGCTCGTGTTACCCATCCTCTTCGGGTTCATCGCGTACGTCGTCATCGTGGGTGAGCCATCCTCGAAGGCGAAGACCCGGGGAAAGAACCTGGACCAGAGGCTGCCCTACGCGCTGAGCTACATCAGCGCGATGGCCTCTGCGGGCGTCAACGTGGACGTGATCTTCGCGTCGCTTTCCCAACAGAAGGTCTACGGGGCGGTCTGCGACGAGGCCGGCTCCATCTACGCGGACCTCGTTCTTTTCGGCAAAGACGCCGTGACGGCGATGAAACGCGGGATCGAACGAAGCCCCTCCGACCGTTGGAACGACGTTCTCCAGGGTGCCGTGACGACTTTCGGGTCGGGCGGAGACTTGCAGACCTACTTCGCGGCCAAGGCGGAGCGCTATTCTTGGGAGAACCGCCAGGAGCAGAAGGCTTTCGTCGAGACGATGGGCCTCATGGCGGAGACGTACGTCACGGCCGCCGTCGCCGGCCCCCTGTTCCTCATCATCATGATGGCTATCATGGGTACTTTGTCGGGCCAGGGCACGGCCCAGTTGAGCCTCGCCGTCTACCTCATGCTCCCGGTCGTCAACGCAGGCTTCGTCTTCGGTCTTTCGACCATGACGCCCGAGGTGTGAAGTGACCAAGAACGGGGCCACTCTGGGCCTTACGCTATTCGCGATACTCGCAGCGTTCGCGGCGGCGGGCCTGAACCTCGTAGGCGACGCGCAGGGCCCACCGGCGGCCCTTTTCGCGGCCGCGATGGTGATGCTCATAGCGGGCGCGTTCCTGCTTCGCGACCCCGACGATGACGGGACGGAGACGCTTGGCGACCGGTTCAGGCGCGAATTCCTCCTCAACGCGATCTCTCTCGCCCTCAACGTCCTCTTCATCTTCCTCGCGCTCATCGAATCGCTCGCGGTGTTCGCACGCCTCGGCTTCTTCGCCGGTGTCGGTGTCGAAGACTACGTCCTCCGCTTCACGGCGATCCTTTCGGCCTTCACCGTCGTCCTGGCACTTGCCCTGCTTGTGAGGATACTCAACAAGAGCCACGTCGAGGCCACGGCCGCACGCGACAGGACTGGCCTCGTTGCGAGCATCGTTGCGATCCTCCTCGCCCTAGTCGGGGTCGTCGCCGGTTTCGGGCTCCTGCCGGGCGTCCTCGGTGAATCCATCCCTCCGGAACGGGCGGGTTTCGTCCTGGCGATAGCGCTCATCGTAGGCTTCCTCGCCGTACGGGCGAAGGCGCTTCTTCCCACCGTCGGGGAGATCGGCGACTGGTTCGAGCACGAACCCAGGATCAAGAAGACCGGGTTCCCCCCCTCGGTCATCCTCGGGCTCTCGGTCGTCGCCTTCATCCTGGTCGTCGCCGCGGTCGCTACGAATTTCAGCTTCGGCATAACGGCACTGGGCCTCTACCTACTTGGCGGGGGGATGGTCGTCATCATGCTTGCGACCTACGCGATCGGCGTCTCCCGGGAGGTCCCGGGCCTCGAACTGCAGGCCGTCGCCGACGCTCGCAAGATGCGACGGTTCATCCTTGGGATCACGTCGGTCGTGATCTCCTCCACGTCGTCGATGCTCGGCCTCGTGCTCCTTTTCTCGATACTGAAGCGCATCGGGATCCCGACGCCGATAGGGGAGCTCCTCGGGTTTTTCGAGGCCAACTTCATCCTCTTCATTGGCCTTGCGATCCTTCCCCTTCCATACGTGAGTGTGGTGCGGGCGCGCGTCCCGACACACGTCGAGTACACGCCCGGGATCCGGGCGACCGCGTGGCTCCTTTCGATTGCGACCTTCGCCTTCATCTTCTTCGCCCTCTTCATCGGCTCCGGGATCGCCGTCGGCGCCGAGATCAACGTCGTCACCGCCTCGATCGTGCTTGGCGTCGGCGCCGTGGCCCTGTCCCTCTTTGTGAAGACCCGGGGGCTCCTGCCGACAATCCTTTCGATGGTGCGAGACGCCCTCAAAGGCGTGGAGCGGGAGAAGGAGGAGAAACGCGAGGAGATCAAGCGCAACCTCATGGTCACGTACGTAGGCTCTCTCCTCGCGGTGATGCTCCTCATCTCCGTGACCGTCCTCTCGGGGCTTGGGGTGGTGAAAGCACCGGGCGGAGGCGTGGGAAACGACGTCCTCATACTCGTCTCGCTCGTAGGGGCAGCGTTTGCCGGACTATTCGCCCTCATGCGCTACTTCCAGATCAAGCGCGTCGATCCTCGCTTCGCACAAGCGAAGAAGGAGGAGGATATCGGCAAGAAACGCCTGACCCCCGACGAGGCGAAGCGCCTGTTCGTCCTCGGCGGCTCCGGCGTCATGGCGTTCCTCCTGTTTGTCGTCGGTCTCTTGATCCAATTCGGCGTGCTTCGTAACCTAGGGCCGATCCAATTCGCCCCGGTCTTCGCGAACGACTTCATCGTGGCAGCCCTTCTCATCGGCCTCGGGCCCTACTCGCTTTTCGTGAACCGCGAGGCGGCGCGGATCCGGGCGATCGACGGGAGGTTCCCCGAGTTCCTTCGCGACCTCGCCGAATCCGAACGTAGCGGCATGACGCTCGTCGAGGCCGTCCGGACCGCAGCGCGTGGAAACTACGGGGCCCTGACGGCGGACATCCGCGTCATGGCAGCGCAGGTCGAATGGGGCGTCCCGTTCACGGAGGCACTCGAACGGTTCGCAAAACGCGTGAAGACCCCGCTCATCGAGCGAAGCGTGTCCCTCATCGTGCAAGCGAGCAAGGCCGGCGGGAACGTGGTCGACGTCCTCACTGCCGCCGCGAACGATTCGAGGGAGATCCAACTCATCGTGAAGGAGCGCACGAACAGCATGCAGATCTACGTGATGATCATCTACATCGCCTTCTTCGTCTTCCTGGGCGTCGTGGCTGTGCTCACGAGCCAGTTCATCCCGCAAGTCCACAAGGCCGTGAAGGGCGCCGCCGGCGTGACGGTGGGGAGCATCACGTTCAGGGACTTCGACGAGACCGCCTTCCGCCAGCTCTTCTTCCACGCGGGGCTCATACAAGGTTTCGGTGGAGGCCTTGTGGCGGGCGTCATGAGCGAAGGCCGGGCCGTCGCCGGCATGAAGCACGCCTTCATCATGGTCGTGGTCGCGTACGTGGCTTTCAGGTTCTTCGTAGGTCTGACAGCATGAGGGGCCGCGACTCGGAGTCCGGGCAGCTCCTGCTCCTTGCGGGGATACTCTTGGTCGTCGCCTTCATCGGCGCGGCCATGGTCTTCGCGGAGATAAACGCCCTCGAGAAACGGGCGCAGAACCCTTCGGCAAGCTCGCAACTCTCGAAGGAGTACCGGGAGATCCGGGAACGCTTCGTCGCCGTCGTCTACAACGCCGTGACCTCGACGACGACCAACGACACGTTGAAGAGCACCGTGTCCTCGTCGGCGAATTCGATAGCGAAAGTCGAGATAGGACGTGGGTTTGATTTCGTGGCGCTTCTTGCAACGGGCTCGAGCATCGCTCCGAAAAGCGAGCTCAACGTCACCAACTCGACGCAGACGGGGTATGAGGTGTTCGCCTACAATGGGACCTACATCACAGGGCCGTACGACGGCGTCAACGACGGGATCATGTACTTCGGGGGCAGGATCAAGGGCGCGGTCCTTTTCCTAAGCATGTCGTCGCGTTCGGCCCGTGTCGACGAGACCCTGGTCGTGAGCCTTGTCTGATCCCGTGTCCGCGCCGCGTGGCGTATCGATAGGGCTTCTTGAGGTAAGTGCGGCCTCCAATGGCCTGCCGACCCTCGGGGCGCGAAAGGGGTTTAAGGTGGTAAACGCACATGCGGCTTCCGTGGAAGGGTCAGGGTCGAGGGCAACAAGACAGCTGGGCGGCGTTCGGGCGCCGCCAAGTCGCCGTCTTGGGGACGCGGGGTCGTCGCAACTCATCGGGTTCTTGATAGCGCTATTCGTCTTCGTGGGCGCGATAGTCGCCCTCTTCGCCTTCTACCCGCAGTCCCCGAACGAGGAACGGCTCGAAAAAAGCGGTCTCAATTCCCAGACGCTTTCCGCCATGGACCTCATAGTGAGCGGGGCCGGGAACACCGCGGGCGGCCTTACGGACTGGCAATCGGACCCGGACAACGTCACAAGGTTCGGGCTCACGGTCGAGGGTCGGCCAAGTGTGCTTGACGGGAAGAAGGCCTCATCGATGTCGAAGGGCGCGCTTCAAGCCAATTCGACGAACCAGTACCTCGACTACCCGGAGGCGAAGGCCGCACTAGGCCTTGACTTGCAGGATTTCCACTTGAGAAGCTACCCTGTCTTTCCTGGCCTCGGGGATCCGACGTTCACAAAGATCGCTGACCTGAAGGTCGCGTATGTCGGCGATTACGCGAAGGTGGGAAGCGGTCCGGTGTCATACAGCGTCCCCTACGTGGCGACCGTCCAGGACCGCGGCACGTTCGTGGACGTCGGCGTGCTCGTCGCCAACGACGGGACGGAAGCCACGGTCTTCCAAGCCACGTTCGATGTCCATCTCAAGGACGGAAGCATCGTGGACGTACAGAACACGGGGCGGGTCGCCATCGGCCTCTCGGAGACGATGACACTCCGCTTGTTCAAGACGACGGGCTGGACGTGGGCAGACACCTCGAAAAAGGTCGTGAACGTGACGGTCACGGACACTCAAAAGACGGTCGCCCAATTCACCGTCAATATCACCAGCGACATGGCGAGCGGCGGGCTGTCCGGGAATCCAATCGCGAGCCTCGTCGTTGACACGCACAAGTCCTACTACACCGACGCAAGCCAGAGCGACGACAAGGCGCGGCTCGCGTTCACGGCGCAAAGCGGCACGGGTGCCCTCATCGACGGCCAGGACGTCACGATCGAAGTCTACAATTCGACGGGTTCGAAGCTCGTCACGTTCAACGAGAAGGTACGTAAGAACGGTCAGAACCAGGTGGATTGGGACACGCCGGACGGGGTGGAGGACCGCTACAACATGACGATACGGTACAACTCTGTGAACTCGTCCGAACGGATGGAGGTCACGGACCTTACCGTCGGGGAGTTCAGGCCGGCGGGCGACGATTCCGTGTACGAGGAGACGGGTGGATCGGTGTATGAGCGGGTGATCGTCTACGAGCTCGTCGAGACTTTCAAGAACTATTCGTACGTCGATCGTGGGGACGCCTACCCGGACATCAAGGACGTCATGAACAATGATCTTGCGAACAACCTGTCGACGTATGACGTCTTGGTCGTGGGGTCGAACGTCGACCAGAACGCGATGACGTCCGCCGCCGCCAAGTACTCGGTCCGCGATTGGGTCCTAGGGGGTGGCACCCTCGTGGTCCTCGGCAGTGATGCGCAGGCCGTGCAATGGCTCCAACCGCTTTTCCACAGCTCCATCGCGACGGCAAGCGGCGGCATAGGGGTTCCAGATCCGACGAACCCAATCCTCCATGTGCCGGAGGAGCTCAACTACCTGAATTACGTCGACAACCAGACCGCGTGGCGTCTTAAGGCGGCCGATCGTTTCACCCACGTGGTCGCGAAGGAACAATCGGTCGGGGGATCCGACGCGTTCGATTCGCTGACGATTTCGCAACCGGGGGCTTTTGGGAACGGGACCATCATCCTCACGAGTTGGAGGCCGCACATCCTCATGACGCCGCAGGAGTTCCTTGAGGCGAAGAAACTCCTCTACAATTTCCTCGCGCAGGCGTACGGGGCGGGTGGGAGCATCTTCATCGACTACGGGCCCGTGATCCCGTCGGACGCTACCGTATCGGCGTCGACGCGACTTGTGACGATAACGCCGATCCGCCTTCCGCGGACCCTCGTCGAGGTCAGGTTGGTCCTCTACCTCTTCCAGGTAGGGCGTTGAAGGGCAGGGGTTTTCGCAGCCCCGGGCGTCTTGGACCGACGAACTCGTTTCCCGAAGCGATCGCCTCATCCTTGCGTCGTGGAAAAGGGGAGCGAGACCCGTCACGTTTCCCAAGTTGTCGGGAGAAGGGTTAGCCCCCGGGAGACCCATGGCGGGGAGCCCTCAACCACGAGGTTTCAGGGTGGCACACTTTGCAATAGCCTTTTAAGGCACTTTTCACAGACGCCGAGGTGCGCTTCGCTGGGGAGCTTGGCGCGAAGAGAACGAGGGGTGTTGCGTAATACGGGCCAAGGAAACCGGAGCTTGAGCACGCGGCGAGTCGGCGAAGGCGCCGCCTCGTCGGTCGTGAGTTTCATGGTAGGGATGTCGATCTTCATCCTGCTCACGGCGGGGATGATGGTCTTCCTGTCGTCGAGTCCGGGACTCGGCGCCGACGCCACCCGTTTGGAGGCGGAGGCCGACAGGGCGCTTGACCTCATCATCTCAAGCGGCGGCTCGGGGCAATCGGGCTCGATCGATTGGCTTTCAGATCCCGATAACGCGATGCGGTTCGGCCTCGCTAGCAGCGGCTCCCCCGCCGAGCTCGACTACAGGAAGCTCGACAACCTGCGGCAGGCGAACCTGACGAAAGACTCGTCGAACCGCCTTCTCGACTACGAGGAGGCGCGCGGCGCGATGGGACTCGTCGACGAGGACTTCCATCTTAGAAGCTACCCGATCTTCACGAACCTCAAGGACGGGCGCTTCGCCAAGTTGCCGTTCATCAAGGCCGCGTACGTCGGCGACTTCGAAAAAGTCGGCGGGAGCGCTGGGACGGGTTATCTCGTCCAGTACTCGACGGCCGTGGTCGACCACGGGACGTTCGTCGACGTCAACGTCACCGTCACGAACAACGGCACCGAGGACACGGTCTTCCAAACCACGTTTGACGTGCCCTTGAAACAAGGCAGCATCGTCGACGTCCAGAACACGAAGGTGCTTTCGGCAGGGGCATCGGAGAGCATGGCCTTGCGTCTTTACAAGACGACAGGTTGGAAATGGTCGGACGACAACCAAAGGATAGTGAATGTCACTATCACCGACACGACGAAGACCGTTGCCCAATTCACGGTCTCGATAACTTCGACCATGACAAGCGGCGGCATCTCCGGCAATTCCATCGCGGCACTCGTGGTCGACAGCGACAAGTCCTACTACAAGAACGGGTCGTCGAGTGACGACAAGGCACGGCTTTCCTATAACGCGTTGAACGGCACCGGGGTGCTCATCGACGACCAGGGCGTCGACATCTACGTCTACGACGCGGCCGGCTCGGAGCTGGTCCACTACTCTGAGGAAGTCGAGAAGAACGGCCAGAACCGCGTCGACTGGGATACGCCGGACGGCGTCACGGGCCGGTACAACATGACGATAAAGTACGGGCAGGTCAACGCAAGCGAAAGGCTCGAAGTCACGGACGTGAGCGTTGGCGAGTTCAAGCCGGCCGGCGACACGTCGCAGTACGAGGAGACGTCCGTCTCGGCCTTCGAAAGGTCGCTCCTAAGAGACCTCCTTGAAGAATTCAAGAATTCGTCCTACGTGGATGGCGGCGACCTCTACCCGGACATCAAGGAGGTGATGAACAACGATTTCGCGAACAATATCTCGCGGTACAATCTCGTCATCGTGGGAAGCAACATCGACCAGAACGCGATGACGTCCGCCTCTGCGAAGCTCTCGATCCGCGATTGGGTGCTTTCCGGCGGGGCGCTTTCCGTAATGGGCTCGGATGCGCAGGCGGTGCAATGGCTGCAACCGCTCTTCGAGACGTCCATCGAGACGGCGAGCGGCGGTTTGAGCGTGCCCGATCCCACGCACCCGATCTTGCATGGGCCGGAGGAGTTGAACTACCTCGCGTACCTAGATCAAGGGACTGCGTGGCGGCTTAAGGCCTCGGATCGTTTCACGCACGTGATCACGCGCCAGCAATCGGTCGGTGGGAGCGATTCCTACGATGCCCTCGCGGTCTCGGAGCCCGGCTCGTTCGGAAACGGCACCATCGTGCTTACGACCTACAGGCCGGCCATCATCACGCAGCCTCAGGACGATCTGGAGGGCAAGAAACTCGTCTACAATGTCCTAGTACAGGCATACGGCGGTGCCTTCATCGATTACGGTCCCCCGATCCCGTCCGATGCGACGGTGAGGTCCACGACGCGTCTCGTGACGGTCTATCTTCCGTCGTTGAATGCGGCCACGATAGAGGCGCGTTTGACGCTTTACCTCTTCAAGGTCTTCAACTAGGTCCCGACCGGAACCAAGCATCCGCGCGCCTGGCACCGTTCGAGCCAAGCGATAGCAATGCCGTCCGAATCTTGGCGCCCCCCAAACCGCCTAGGATATATACGGTGGCCGGTTATTTCGCCACCAATAGGACAAATATAAACGGTCGCGGTTCGGGTGTGTGGTGGCTGGGGGCAAGACCGCTAGATGCGGGCCTTCGTGGCTGCGGAGGCGCGCTGCCCGGTGACCGTGTCGTAGGAGAAGGCAGATGGTGAAAGGCAGCGACCGCGAGCAGGCGGCGTCGACACTCGTAAGCTTCCTCATAGCGGTCGGCATATTCATGCTCGCCTTCACGATCCTGACGTTCTTCTTCGCGAGTCTCACGGCCCAGACCGACACGAGCAACACGGCTTTGAACGCCCGGGCGACGCGGCTCGTGGATACACTCGTGACCGAACCGGGGACACCCGCAGATTGGCACCTCGCCCCCGATTCCACGACACGTCTCGGGCTGCTGGAGCAGGGCGAATTGAACCTACTCGACTTGAACAAGTTCAATTCCACCGTCTATGGCAACCTCAGCACGTCGCTCTCGAACGAGGCTCTCGATTACCCCGACGCGCGAACCGGGCTCGGGCTCGAGACGGGCGACTTCCACCTTCGCACCGAACCGAGTTTCGCCTCCGGATCCGTCACGGACGTCGTCAACATGTCCGGTTACAGGCTCGCCTACGTGGGACAGTATCTCACGACCGTTCTCCCGGGCGACACAGAAGGCACTCCCTCCCAGAACGAAAGCGGTATCCTCGACAATCTCACCATCACGTTCACGAACACTAGGCACAACAAGACGCTGCTCACGGAACTCTACGATTCGATCGGCGACAAGATGAACGACAGCGCGACATACCTC
This sequence comes from Euryarchaeota archaeon, assembly GCA_016207515.1. Classification (NCBI taxonomy): domain Archaea; kingdom Methanobacteriati; phylum Methanobacteriota; species Methanobacteriota archaeon. The sequence goes on from JACQPN010000015.1 coordinate 153,203, forward strand.
CGTAGCGTCTTGCTTCCCCGCCTTGGCGGACTCTATTACTCGTACGACCTCAACCTGTCCGTCGCCGGTTCGGCCAACGGCTACTGGCACTTCGTGAACAACAGCGTGTACGGGGACACGCCGGGCGAGTTGACCGTGCCGTCGGGCGAACACTACGTCACGTCGAGCAATTGGGTCGGAGGTTCGACGAAATGGGTCTACGGTGTAAGTGAGAACGATTGGTTGGTGCTGCCCCAAGTGGACCTTACGAACGCGACGTCCGCGAACCTCTCGTTCGTCCATTGGTCGGACGCCCCCGCCGTCGCGGGGATCCCGCTCGACTATGGGCAGTTACTCGCCTGCGATATCTCGACGAAGGACGATTCCGCCTGCAGCATGGCCACCACGACAGAATGGAGCGTCGTTCTCGACAAGCTGTACCGGAACGGCAGCAAGACGAATTGGGAAGCGACGAGCGTCAACGTGACACCGTTCGCCGGAAAGAAGATCTTCTTCGCGTTCCACTGGACCTCCGACGCCTTGGCCGCGAACGACAAGAACGGCTGGTTCGTCGACAACGTGAATATCTCTGGCTGGCAAAGTGGCTACCGGTCCTACTACTACAACGACTTCGAATACAACATCACGGCCTACGACGCGTTGGTCATCGGGTCTGAAGTCGCGCAGGCGAACATCAACGCGTCCTCGACCGAGGGCCTCCTTCGCCAATCCATCAAGGATTGGGTCTTCAAGGGGCGCCAGATCTACGGGTTCGGCGGCTCTTCGATGAGCCAACAATGGTTGGATCCCATCTACACGGGAAGCATCGTGACCGCCAGCGGCGCTTTGTTCTTCGACCAGAGCGACCTTTCTCACCCCCTCCTAATCGTTCCGAACGAGCTATCGTACAGGGACTACAGTCGCAGCAACCAGACCTACAGCGTCCCGGGAACCACTTTCACAAAGGTCATCGTGACGACCGATGCAGGGACGCCTCCGCTTCTTGCCGTGAGCAACAGCGGCGCGGTCTCGAACGGGACGGTCTTACTCGGATCATACTTCCCCCACACGATGGGCACCGCGGAGGCGAAGAACTTCCTCATCAACGCGCTGATGTACGGGCGTTTCCGCAGCCTCTACCTCGACTACGGGCCTTCCGTTCCTCGGGACCAGGTCGTGGGCTCGGCGCAGCGGATAGCGCTTATCAAACAGGACACGTCCAGCGACGCGCCCACGGTCGAGATCCGTGTCATCGTCTACACTTGGGGCGGCACGGTCTAGACGCGTCGAGTCGAGGTGGCGGAGGAACCGGCCCTCCGAGGACGCGTCGTAGCGGCCCCCGGGGCTCACGGCGGGCCTAGACGCGGCCACGCGGGTCCTTTTGGAGGCCCCACTTGGTCGGCTTGTAATAGAGCGTCGTGCTCTTGTGCGGCTCGTTGCGGATCTTCTCCACCGTCATGAAGAACTCGAACCCCTGCCCCAACTGCTTCACGTTGAACTCCAGGACGATGTCGGCCACGTGCTCGAGGATCGCCTCGACGCTTGGATCACTCGTCGCCTTCACTTTTCCGAGGTAAAGGAGCCCCCCGGACTTCCGGTTCGCCAGCCTCAAAGCACGAACCGAGCGCACGACGTCGCTTGCGGGGGCCGTTCCTCGGCGAATTGACGCAGGTGGTGTCGCCGGGATCGAGGTTCCTCGGGTACCTACGGGGATTCCGGTACCCGTTTTCGGGCGAAGTCGCCATCACGTCGGACCTGGCCGAGAACCTGAGGGTCGCCCTCAACTGGGGACTCGAGGTGTCGCTGCTTACCGAGGTCTTCAGGAACGCCTCCGGAAAACGGGTCTCCCAGGTCGACCTCGGCGTCTATTCGCATAAGCACCAGCCGGTGGGAGCGGGTCGCGAAGAAGGCCTCCAACGCATGGTGAGCGATGTCGCGACCACCATCCTTCGCGGCCTCGTCGAGACCGAGGGCGCGGAGATCTCCGAGGCGACGATACATACGGTGACCGTCGTCTACACGAGGCTCGCCCAGGATTCAGTGCGAAAGTACTTCGTGGATTCGCGCGCTAACGGACTCGACTATGACAGGCATTCGGAGGAGCTCCTCGTCGAGAAGTTCTCGAAGATCATCGGAGGCGCCGCCGAACGGTACCTGCGAGACCCGTACCGGGAGCAGCTCCCGGATTTCCTTCGCGTCTACTCGGCGGTCCCGGACTTCTCGGAGCGCATGTCGGCACTCGCCAAGCCCGCGAACGGCGCGAGACGTTGAACCGTCGGAAGGAGGCGTTTCCCGTTGAGGCCGCTTCCGGTGCCTCTCGAGGCGGTCGTCTTCGACCTCGACGACACGCTTCTTCGCGGGCGGACGATACGTTTTCTCGGCCGCGAATTCGGGTTCGCCGACGAACTCGAACGGGTGTTCCAGGCAAGAAGGGCCGACCACATGCAAGCGGACGAGGCCACGGGCCAGATCGCAAGGTTCCTCAAAGGACGGACTAGGCACGAGGTCGAGGCGGTGGTGAGGACCGTCCCAGCCTCCAACGGGGCGCGTGAGGCCATTGCGTTTCTACGGTCCCGCGGCGTCAGGAGCTTCATCGCCACCGATGGGTACGACGTGACCGCGAGCGCGTGGGCGTCGATCCTTGGCGTCGACGGCTGGATCTCGTTGGGGCTGACGATCAAGGACGGGCGGGCCACCGGGGACTTCACGAACCCCGCGCCCCCGCCATGCGACGCGGGATGCACGGCGTTCTCGATGTGCAAGGGGAACGCCCTGGCGACACTTGCCGCCCGCCACGGATTCACCCCCGATAAGACGGCCTTCGTGGGCGACGGACCGCAAGACGTCTGCGGATTCAGGAAGGCCGGTTTCGGCGTGGTCGTGGGGGAGCGCCCTGGGGTGCGAGAGCGCGGCGACGCGTGGCTCCCACAAGGGGACTTGACGGGCCTTCCCGCCGTCCTCGGGATGCGCGACGATTGATGGGGAGGCGGTGGGGGCTCTCACCTTTCAGCGGGGAGGACCCGGGACGGGCCGACCTTAAGCCGTTGTTGCGCGAGGATTATGCCCAAGATGACGACGCTCCCGCCCAACACGGTCACCGGCGTCGGGACCTCGGAAAGAAGCAGGTAGCTCCACACGAGCCCGAACACCGGGTTGAGGTAGACGAAGCTCATCGTCTCACTGGACGTGAGGCGCCTCAACGCGTAGTTGAAGCCAAGGTAACCGACGATGGTCGCGAATATCCCGAGAAACAGTATCGCACCCACCCCGTCAGGTTGCAAGCCGCCTAGGCGTCCGGTCGTCCCCGTCAGGAGGATGGGAAGGATGACCACGGTCCCGCCCAATGTAGCGGCGGCCGTGACGCGTTCCGCGCCGTGCCGCATCACGAGCGGTTTCGACAAGACCGTCGCGTATGCCCACGACATCGGGGCGAGTAAGACCACGAACGCCCCCAGCGTGTAGGTGATTGTCAGTTCAGCCCCGCTTCCCACGACGATCATCACGACGCCGAAGAGGGACAGGAATATGCCACCGACTTTGATAGGCGTCAAAGCCTCCCGAAGGATCAGGGTCGAAAACAGCGCGGTCCACATGGGACCCGTCGCGACGATGAGGGCGGCAACGCCTGCCGTGACCGTCGTCTCTCCCCAGTTGAGGCAGAAATGGTAGACAGGCACGGTGACGAGCGCCACGGCGACGAACGGGTAGTATTCGATGCGCTCGACTTTCGGAAGCCCGCGTAACCAAAGCACGCCAAGAAGAGCCGGCGCGGCGACCAAGAACCGAAGCACGGTGAGGTCGAAAGGATCCACGTAGCGAAGAGCCACCTTGATGGCGGTGAAAGCGCCGCTCCAACAGAGGCCGATGACGACGAGCATCGCGACACGGGCGTTCCAAGTCTCCTGGTCGGCGGCCATGTCGTCACTTTGAGGGGACCAGATAGCCCCATTCTTGCAGCTTCGGCTCGTCGTTCACCCAACGGTCCCCGATGTCGGTCCGGTACATCATGTTCGGAAGGTAGATGCCTCCGGCCGAACGCTCGCCGAGGACCGCGTACGCGCGCCTCTTCGCCTCCTCCACGGAGTCCCCGGTCCCCGTGACGACGAGCGTGTATCCGGATTCGTTGGCGGTGAGGAAGCGGTCGTTCTTCACGTCCCACTTCACTTCCGCGAGGCGCACGTGGTCGATCCGGTCCTTCGTCACGCCGAAAACGGGCAGATCGCGCGAGTACCGGTCGAACTCGGGCTTGCTCACGAAAGGGAACGGCGGGACGGTGACGACGACCCCGACGCTGAACCGTCCCCCGACGCGAAAACCCGTCACGTCGCCTCGGGCCAGCCCCTCGAGAAACGTCCCGACTGGGCTTCTGAACGCGTCGATGGTTATCTGGGTGATGGGATAGCCGAGCCGGCACGTGAATTCGAGCGGCCATGCGCCTTGCTCGTTCACGATGCAATTGATGTCGACGAAGCCGTGGTAATTATCCGCCGCAAGAAGCGGCTTCACCTTGGCGAGTGTCGCCTGGAAGAGGCGGTTCCCAAGGTCCTGTTCCCACATGATGCTCGTTCCCATCTCGCCCGTGTTCGGTCCCAGGCCGCCCGTGAGGAACTTCTTATGCTCGAAGTTCACGGCCAAGGGAAGCACCCAATCGGTGCCGTTGAAGAACGCGCCGACGGCCATCTCGATGCCCGCCGCGAATTTCTGGAGTTGGAAAGTTGGCTTCAGGTTCTTCGGCCACTTGGCCTGGAGGTTGTCCATCATCTCCACGAGGTCGCTCGAATCCCGACGCTTCGAAACGAATGCGAGGCCCTTGAAGTCCGCGGCCGGCCCGTTCGGTTTGAGGACGTAGCGTCCCGGTGTATCGGTGACCCATTTTCGCGCCTCGTCGAAATCCGTGAAGTCGCGGAAGTCGAGCGTCGGTACTTCGAGGTCCTTCAGTGTCTGTTGGCCGAAGTCACGGTCGTCCTCCAGGCGGTCCCCGAGTTCCGAGCCGCCGACGATGGGTTTGCCTTCCTTTCTCAACCGATCCTGGTGTTTTCCGTAGCCCGTGTCCTCGAAGACGATGACGTCCGCCCACGCGACGTCCTCCTCCCAGTTCGCGCTCTTTTCGACGATGTTGTCGCCGATGTCCTTGCAGTCCGCGTCGTGGATGTACATCTTGGCCTGGTGCCCTTCACGGATGCACTGCCACGCCACGTCGAGCGAAAGCCCCCAATCGCCGATGAAGAGGAACTTCAACGGTTTTTGCGTCTGCAACGTGGGCGCCACGGGACCGTAGACTGCGAGCGGCGTCGCCACGTCCCCGGATATGGATGTGAGATTCTTAAGCCTGATTGGGGCCCGCGCCGCAACCGGCCGATGACCCCGGCCTAGAGAGCTCGGGAATAACCGCCGTCGACCAAGAGCGTGGTCCCCGTCACGTAACTTGCCCGGGGGGAAGCGAGGAAAACTATCGCATGAGCGATCTCCTCCGGCGTGCCGCTGCGGCCCAATGGGATCTGGCGCGTCCTCTCGGCGACCGCCGCCTCGACCGTGATCCCGAGGCGCTTCGATCTCTCTTCGGCCAGTTCGAGCGAGCGGTCGGTGGAGACATACCCCGGGAGGACGGCGTTCAACCGGATGTTGTCTGGCGCGAGCTCGGAAGCGAGGGTCCGCATGACGTTCACGGTCGCCGCGCGAAGGGAATTCGAGAGGACCAGGTTCTCGATGGGCGCCCGGACGCTCGTGCTTTCAAGAAGCACTATCGATCCGCCGCCGCGTTTTCGCATGGCCGGGACCGCGGCCCGGATCGCCCTGACGGTGCTCATGAGGAGCAGGTCCACGTGCTTTGACCAATCATCGTCAGAAAGGGTCTCGAATCGAGCTGGTGGCGGGCCTCCCTTGTTGGTGACAAGGATGTCGAGGCCTCCGAAGTGGACGGCGGTCTCATTGACGAACCTTTCCGGCTCTCCGACCATCGAGACGTCGGCCTGCACCGCGTAGGGGGCCCCGCCGCGTTCCTTCGAGACCTCCTTTGCCGTGAGCGCCAACTTGTCCTTCCCCCGCGCGCAAAAGGCGACACGGGCGCCTTCTCGCGCAAACGTGATGGCGCAGGCCCGGCCCATGCCATCCGACCCGGCCATGACGGCCGCCACCTTGCCGTCGAGCTGAAGATCCATGGGCCCCTATCGGCGACCATTGGGAAAAATGTTGGTAGGCGGCGGAGTCCCCGCGAACCCTCTCAAAGCCTCTCGCCGGCGTCGACGCGGAAAGGCAGGCGGTTCTGCGGCGGCGGCACCGTGCAAGACCACGCTTCGTCGTGCACGCAGTACGGGTGGTACGCGCGGTTGAAGTCGAGTTCGTACAGGTCATCAGCGCGGGGATCGAGGTCGAGGTATCGCCCGCCCCCATAGGTCTCCGTCCCGCTAGTTGCATCCCTGAAAGGCACGAGGATGTAAGTCTCATCTACTTCGCCGGGGGCTGGTTCGAAGGCCTCGAGCGAATACGCCCGCCCCGCGACGGAGAACCCCAGCGACCCGATAGCAAGGAAGTCCACTTTATCGTCCCCGGTGGCAGAAAGCTCCGCGTGAGGCGGCGAGCCGCGCCGGGCCAGTCTCACGCCTTGAAAGCGCAGCAAGGGATTCGGCGGAAACCACAGCAACCCGGTGAATCGCCCTAGCGCCTCCTTAGAGAGAGGCGTCTCATTCCCGAGGTAGCCGCGTTCGCGCCAGCGTCGTTCGGAATCGAGGGAAGAAAGCCACGCCTCATCCGCATCTAGCGGGGTCGTGGAAACATCTTGGGGGGCGTCGGGTTCGTTCTTCACGTTCTCACGAACGCGGCCAGGGCGAAAAAACGCTTCGCCCCAAAGGCCCACTCTTGGCGACGCCGATTCTTTTCTCTTGCCTCACCGGGTGGCCGCCATCTCGTGCGACCCAAGGCGGGTCAAGGCAGCGGACCTATGCTCCTCGACCTCCTTGCGGATCGATTGGAGTAGCGCCCCATCGTCCTCCACCATGCTCGCATGCTCGAACGCCTCCTGGCGGAAGTTCTCCGCCTCGTAGAAACGCTTGAAGCGCGCTCCAGGGGTCACCTCCCGACCGACGAGGGTGTAACTCGCCGCGGCCCGGCTACCCCATTTCATCGCGGTCTCCCGCTCAATCTCCTCCATGGATTTGGCCTGCAATTCGACGATCGCCTTTTCGAGTTCCAACATGAGTACCCCTCATCTGCGGCGCGGCCTCGTGGGTCGGGCCATGCACATTGTCTTGGCCCGCATTCGTTACAACGTTTTCGTCCACCGAGTGGTTGAGATGTACGAAATAAGGGGACGGAGGACGAAATGATTTCTCCCGCCGGGCCGATGGCCGGTCCCCAACGGTCTCTCGGCCGGGGCTAGGCGGGAGCATTTTGCGGAGCAAAATGCTCCCGCCGGGATTGGGGCATCGATTTTGCCCGTAAACCATCTTATGGCGAGAACATGGAAATTTGACGGGCGTCCCCCGTCGGCTGTTCGCCGCGTGTCCAGTGATCAACCAGTCGTTGAGGCTTAGACGGGCCATCCAGAGTCTTGCAAGATGGTCTCGATCGCCTTCCTCCTCTCGGCCCCGCAGGCGTCCAAGAGTCGCCGAATGATCTCCGCGTGGGGCCGGTGGCCCGCGTCCAAGGTCCCGTGAAGTATTGCGCCGACGTCGGCTCTGAATTGCGTGGCCCTCTGGGCATGATATCCGCGTTTGTCCTTCTCCTTGAGCACTAGTTTTTCCTTGTCGTGGGCGGCCCAGGCTTTGAGGAAGGCCAACGCCTCCGGTGGAAGGTCGAGGATGCGGTCATGCCGTTTGGCGAGCTTCGCGGCGGTTTCCAAGATGTTTCTGCGTACGAAATAACCGCCTTTGGGACCACGGCCTCGGACGAATTCGACCTTTGCGGGTGCGCCCTCGACCTCCACGACGAATTCAACCACGTCGTGGTCCTTGCGCACGTGGATATCGTCTGAGAGAGCGACTCGTCGCGCCACGGCCACGAGTGCTTCGACCTCCGGTACGACGTAGACTCCGTCTCTTAGTGCCAGGACCACGAGGTCAACATCTTTAGTGACCGTGCGTGTCGTGAGACCCAGCCGTGGCATGAGCGTCCCCCCGATCGGCATAAGTGTCCAGCCATCCGGGAGAACTCCAACGATCTTCGCGAGGATCTTTTCTGCGCCCGCGGCGCTTACGGGCGCGGTGTCACGTGCCAAGCGATGTCCCTCCGGCGAGCGTATCCATGCGGCGTGCACCCACGTGAGGCAGATGTATCCTCGTGAGTTCCTCATACCAGCGTGGGACGAGGAGACGGCGTCGATGAGGTGGCCCGAGTCCTAACCGGGCCTTCGTAGTCCCGGTTGGCGTGATCTGGAGTTGTAGTGATGCGAGTTCGTGCCGCAGGCCGGCGAACTGTTTTCTGGTTAATGTCGCTTCGAGGGTTTGCCCGAAGGCGGCGAGCTTCGGCTCCCCTAGACCTATTCCGGCTCGAATGATCAAAGCCGAGTCCTTCGCCGTGGGGACCTTGAACGTCCGCTCTTCCACGCCGTTGATGGCGAGAGCCCAGGTCTCTGCGTCTTCGAAGTCCATTTGGAACGCTTCCCATTGGCGCGGCGTACCTTCCACCACGGTGACCCGGGGGCCGAGCTTCAGGATCGGCATCGGCCTGGGCTCGTTGATTTCCGTGTCCCGCCAGATGCGCGGCGTCAAGAAAACGGTATCGCGCCCTATGATCTCCTCGAGCTCCGTTGCCCAAGACACGAACCTTTGATGTAGGGGATTGGCCAGACGGGCCAAGAGCTTCACCGTTGATTCTCCGGGTACCCGGTAGGAGGAGTGAGCGGTGGGAACCAAGAGACCGCGACGGGTCGCCATGTGGATGAATTGGTTGGCGGAAGTAGCCGTTCCGCAGACGTCCTTTATCCGTTCGCGGTCAACCTCGGAGCCGGGTCCCAGGCGCGTGAGCCTGTGGGTGACAAGGGGCGGAAGACCGGGAGGGATCGTGGGTGCAGATATATTAAAAATATCTGTCATGGGTAGATAGTTCCGATATATCTATATGGATTCGCCAGTACTTGGAACTTGTGGCGGATCTCGCGTGCCCCAGCACCTGCCTCCATCCACTGCGGGCAAAATCCATGTTCCCACCTGAATTTGATTTGAAAAAGAGATAATGCCTGCTCCTCCATAGATTTGGCGACAGAAGGCGTATCTAAGTGCTCCCGCCGGGATTGTAGCATGCTTCTTGCCCGTAACTCTTGCCCGTAACTCATCTTATGGAAAGTGGGCGGAAATTCAACGGCCAGCACCGCCCGTGTCCCCGCCGGGAGGGTCGATCATCGCCCGGAGCGCGAACCACCGCATTCCTTTTGCCAATCTGTAGCTACTCGGACACGGAGATCCCCAGAGCCTCTGCAATGCGACCTTCTTGCTCGCTCAGACCTTTTTCCCAGCTCATGTCTTCATCTCGGATGAGGTCGAGAAGTTCGGCCGGTGCCGCCTTGCCTACGCCGAGAGCGGTCCATCGGTCGCGGACCCACGGCAGAAGGTCTTCCGCCTCCGGGATGCCGACTTTTGCCAGAGCGGAAATGCTTGCGAATGCTCTGGCGCGTCTCTTGGCAATGACGAGTGCGCCGGAGTAGGTTTCGTTTTCGGCTGCGAATCTGTCTTGTTCCTGCGCAATTCGTTTCACGCGGTCCCACGACGGTCGTCCTTTGCGGATGATATCGCGGAGATCGTCGAGGTCGGAGGGGCGACAGGGGTACATCTTGAAGACGGCGGCCGTGTGAATGTCGGGATGGAGGAGTTCTAGATTCCCGTGGTTTTCGAGGACGCAGCCCGACAGCGCCAGTCCTTTCATGCTCCAGGAATTCCATGTGGGATATCGAATGTCTGCGATATCGATTGTTTCGCCCGGGTTCTCGAATCTTTGGAAGATCTCCTCCGGGATCGGACGCATGTCAAACTTCATTTTGTAACGAGCGTCGCGAAGTGCCTCGCGGACCGCTTCGAAGCCTGCTTTTTCCAGGAACGCGAAGTCCACGTCTTTCGTCGAATCCTTTATTCCTTGGAGCGTAAGGGACGTGCCGCCGTGCGCCACCCCCCTGGTACGAGCTGGGACCCGCGTACCGATGACGCGGTTTAGCCATTCCGCCAACATGGTTGCCGATTTGAGGTCGACCAATCTCAGCTGTCTCCGTAGAGCGCGATCATTTCGTCAAAACGCTTTCGTTGGGGTGGCTGGGCGACGTTGAGTGTCGTGGCGACGTCGTCCTCGGTGTTTCCCCCAAACTGGAGTAGCGTTTCGCGCGCTACTGTTGGAACAAAGCCTTTGGGGATCTTTGAAGCTTGTCCGGTGACCGTGAGAACGTAGGCGAGTCGGCCCGTTACTCCGCGTTCCTCGGCAAGGCTCCACAAATCCTCCCAGGCTCGGATTTGCTTTCTCGCCAAGAGGGGCGCCATTAGGACGAATCGCTCTTCGCCGGATTCCAGGAGCCAAATCACGAGGGCTTCCGGGCGAGGGAAAAGAATGTCTGCGTCGCGTGCGGGCTCACGCATGAGATAGAGGGGCGCGACGGTTTCGACTAACGCCTGGAAACGGCCGGGGGTCAACACGAAAGCGTCCTTGCTTCCGACGAACGGGAAGCCGTACGTCGCAAGAGACCAGATTGGGCCTGCTACGGCCTTGCCAGGTGCGAAATCCGCGACCTCGGCATCGACGAGGGCGTCGAGGAGTTTGATTCCTGGCTTTGTGAGCTTGTAGCCAATGGTCGGGCGCCCGCGGCCGACCCGGCGAAGGGTTACGCGCTGCAGGAATCCACGCTGCGCCAGTTGGTCCGCAAGGACACGTGTCCAGTTTCGTGATCGCCCACCCTGGCGCTCGATTACGGAGAGTGACGTGATTGTGCCTTGCGAGGCGCTTCGAAGGAGTGCGGGTGAAACGGAGAGGCTTCGAGGTGCTATCATTTTGCAACCAATTAGATTGTAAATTGCGGTCGGATAAAGCCTTTTGTATTTTAAAGTCGTCAAATGGACATAAACGTACGATATACGACTCACGTTGTACGAAGTACGCCTCCGCAGTACGTCTGCGTTGTACGTGGCGCCCCAGATGGGTTCATCCTATGTGCCGTCCCTGGTCGCACCACATCTTGCGACACCAAACGTTTTCGACACCTTCTGGTGGTCGATTCTCCTTGCCTTGGTGGCGCGCCCGAAAGAAACCAATGCAACTGCGCGTGCATGGTCAACGTGTTGGCGAATGGCACGACCCCGAGTCCGACGCACAACGCGCACCAGAGCCCGCGGGCGCTTGCCGATCAGCCGAGTGGAACGACGAACGTCGACTCGCAACGGCATTGCGGGCAAATCCGTGTTCCCACTTTAATTTAATTTAGAAAATCTATAATGCTTGTTTCTCCATAATTTTGCCGATAGAAGGCGTATCTCTATGCTCCCGCCGGGATTGGAGCATGCTTTTTGCCCGTAACTCATGTGTTGGACCACGTCTACGGTTTCCGCAAGCGGTGTGAGCCGGTCTTGTCGAGAATTGGGCCTGTGAGAACTGATTGAGGTCCGGTCGAGACGACAGGTCGGTGCGGTCCGGTGTGACTTCGGGAGCCGAGAGTAAAATGTCACTCGATTCTGATGCCGATTCGCACGAATGCGTCCTCGATGAGGTCGCGGCACTTGTTTCGCTCGGCGATTTCCCACATTCGCCCCGGGTCCGTGACCCGTTTGGCGATTGCGCGGATGTCGTACTCGTCCTTCCAGATCTTTCCGCGTAGATGCTGGACGTCGATCGCTTCAACTGCGGTGTGTTCGAGGTCCCACGTGCGGTCTCTCCACGCCTTCGTCTTTTGGAGGATGAGCAGTTCCGGCACCGGTATCCGGACCGAGGCGGGACCAACGTCCCATTCGACCGAGTGCTTCTGGACCTCCGCATAGGGGATCGAGCGGTTCCGGTCCTCTTTGAACGGGACTCTGTCGGTCACGCTTGCGGCATCGATCTCGATGAAAACGGTCTTCCCGCCGACCACGACGCGTTTGCGGCGACGCTTACTCAGCAGTCCACCGTAGGTCTCGTATGCGTTCCTCTCGTAGTAGACGCGGAGCATGGCGTCGAGCATGCGCCAGTCGAGGAAGATCACGTCGATGTCGCGGCTTCCCAAGCCTCGGTGATATTGCCAAGCGGCCCAACCGCCAATGACGCAGAACTCCGGGCCCATCGATTTTGCCCACAACGCCAGATTCTTGAGTTCCTTGTAGCTCTCTGTCGTGACTTCTGCCACGTACTCGGCGTCGAAGCCGGGCGGCGGTGCGTCAGTCAATGACAACACCCCAAAGTTCTTCGAGCAATTCTTTCGCTGCGTAGACTCGGCCGTCGCACGCGAGGTCCACGATCGTGCGGAACTTGGTGGTCCGGCGGTTCTCATCGAGGTCGCCGTTGAGTGGAATGTCGGGGACATAGATCTGCACCGGGAGGATTCCGCCTTGGCTGGGCGCGAGATCGAGCACCAGTCGCTCGGGATCCGAATGGTAGACGCAGACTCGGTCAGCCCGGAAGAATTGGCTGTATTCCTCGAGAGCGCTCTCCATGCAGAGGATTGCGCCGGCACGGACCAGGCCGTCGAGGGCGTCCTTCTTGCCCGCTCTCACCGTGACGCTCGCGGCCAGGTTCTGGGACATGGTCCGCTGATAGGGAAAGACCGCGTTCACAACGGCAGCCGCACCTCGGACATGATAGCGCCCGTCCGGCAGGCGCTCCACGTGCTGGCGCGCAGCCAGCCATCTCACGACGCGGTGTGCCTGTGACACGCTGACACCGGCCAGTTGTGCCAAGTCGGATTGACGGAAGGGCTCCCTGGTGGTCAACGCTGCGCGAAGCGTGCGGTAGGCAGCGGGTGTGGTCACCGACAAGATGGACTGAGTCATTCTCTTAAATCCAGTGTTTTCCTTTAATTCAGGGACGTATTAAAGGCTTTCTGTCCATCCATGTTGGCCTACGGCCCCGATCCAACGGCGTCCCGTCGGCTTGGGTACGGCGCTTCAGTTTGATGCCTTGTCAAACCTTCCTGCGGGAAAGGCGAAACATTCATTTGCCTGTAGTCACACTATGTGACTAAACGTGAAAACCATGCCTTCTCACTCTGAACGTCTTGCCCAAGCCTTTGAAGATGTCTTGGGCCGCGATCTGGAGAAGACCATCCTTATCATTCTGCGCCAGGCCAAGCGGCCTGTTCGCTACGAAGAACTTCGAAAAGCGGCCGGGGAAACCAGCCCAGAAACCTTCAAACGCGCGATCGAACGGCTGGCCCGGTCTGCCACAGTTGCTCGCAAGCTTGAACCCGCCGGTGCTCGTTACCAGAGTTCGCTGAGTCCCACACCGCGGGGCATGATCATCGCGGATACGTTACTAGGATTGGGCCGAAACGGGAAGTTCCCGTCTGGACTCCCTCCGCGGGTCGCGGCGGACCTACGGGCGGTATTCCTTGGCCGTTTCCCCTAATCACGGTGCCGCGGTCTGAAACGCTGAGGCGACCGGCGTCGTAGGCGCCATGACCGCCACATGCCGCGTCCCTCCGCTACGGGCAAATCCGTGTTCCCACGTTTATTTAATTTGAAAATGGGATAATGCCTGCTTCTCCATAGTTTTGGCGATAGAAGGCGTATCTAAGTGCTCCCGCCGGGATTTGAACCCGGGCCAGAGCCTCGAGAGGGCTCGATCCTTGACCGGACTAGACTACGGGAGCGTTGCTTCGGGCTCTCGTCTTGGTCTCCAAGAAGGCGCCCGGCACCGGGCCAATCCCGGGCCCTATTTTAACCCTTTCGACGCGCGGCTGCCGTTTTTTCGAGCGAGAGCGTTAAACCGCTCTAACGGTTATCGGCGTCGGACGGCCTGTAATGGCGATCTACGAGTTCGAGGGTAAGCGGCCGCAGGTAGGTAAGGGAAGTTTTGTTCCTGAAAGCGCCGACCTCATCGGGGACGTCGTTATCGGCGAGCGTTGTTTCGTGGGCGTAGGTGCGCGGTTACGTGCCGATTACGGGAGGATCCGGATCGGCGATGCGACGAGTGTGCAGGAGAACGTCGTCATCCACGCTCGCGACGGGGGCGAAACCGTCGTTGGCAGTCGTGTCCAGCTCGGTCATGGCTCGATTCTCCACAACGCGATGGTCAAGGACAACGCGGTCATCGGCGTGGGTGCCATCATCACGGACTTCGCGGTGGTCGGGAATTGGGCGATCGTGGGCGAAGGTGCCGTCGTTCGAGGCGAGGTCCCGGACGGGAAAGTCGCCGTGGGTGTCCCGGCGAAGGTTTTGACCGACGTCACGGACGAGATGAAGAAGACTTGGGATTTCTACAAGGAGAAATATGCGGAACTCGCTTCGAAGAGGTATCCAGCGGGGCTAAAACGCATAGGGTAGGCGTTCGGACATGGGTGCGGGTGGAAATTTTCCGTTTTGCAACTACGGATTCGCGAGAATCTATTTCTATGGTCAAGGCCTCTCTTGGCTGTAGATGGGAGGGACACTTTCGCCCCCTCTAGTACCCAGTCAATTATTGTTCCTCCCATCTCACGTTCCTTTCATACGAGAGCGGCCATTTCCGTGTTGATACCTTCGTGCCGCCCTCCCGTCGCTTCCTGAGAGCAGCTTGCGTGCAGTCCAAGCACGCCGCGACACCCGAGCTCTGTCTTGCAGGGGCCGCGGAGCTCGCACTCAAGGCCCGGCGGTCGGGGGCCGAACTCCTTCTCTTCCCCGAATACTTCTTCATGCCGGTGGCGGCGTCGACTCGAAGGCCGGACTTCGAAAGTCTCGCGCAGGCCCCCGATTTTCTTCGCGATCTATCGAGGGAAATGGGCGTTGGGATAGGAGGGAACTCGATCCGACGCAGCGGGCGTGGGTTTCGAAACGTAGCCCTTCTTTTCGACCGAGGCCGCCTCGTCCTGTCCCAGGAAAAACTCCGGCCTATGCCACGGGAGCGCGCGTGGGGTGTGACCGGCGGAAAAAGTGTGCGCGTGGCACGGTTTCGCGGCGTAGACGTGGCCTTCGTCATCTGCGCTGACATCCTGTTCCCCGCGATCGCCGGCGCGGCCGCCGAGGCGGGCGCTCGCATCCTTCTCAACCCAGTGATGTCCCCTAACCGGCCTCGCGACCATACGCGGAGCGCGAGGGAGTCGATGTACGTCGCGCGGGCCTACGACAATGCGGCGTTCGTCCTCAAAGCGGCAGGTTTCGCGCTCCGGGAGCGTAGACTCGTCGTCGCTGGACGGTCCCTCATGGTCGGCCCGTGGGGCGTCGTCTCGCATTACGAAAGCGAGCGCCGCGCGGAGGTGCTCGTCGCCGACCTCGATCTTGCGAGGCTCGAGGAGGTCCGGGCGTCACATCCGGCGATCGCGGCAGGAGCAAGGCTCTGATGCGTTGTCACGCCGAAGGGGGTGGCGCGGTTCGTCGTCTGCGCCTTACAACTTGTCGTGTTTTGTTGCGTTTCCCCGGGCCTTCTCCACGGGGTACTTGCGCCTGTTTACCTCGAGTTTCTCGTCGATGATGCGCGGCAGGCTCAGCCCCAGCCGGTCGCAAAGGAGGAAACAGTACATCGCGACGTCTGCGATCTCCTCGGCGACGGCCCGCCGGACCTCGGGGTCCATGACCGCGGTCTCGCCGGCGTCTTGCGTCCACTGGAAATGTTCCAACAATTCGCCGGCTTCGACGGAGATCCCGACGGCAAGGTCCCGGGGCGAGTGGAATTTCGCCCAGTCTCTTTCGACCACGAACTGCCTGATCCTCGCGCCCGTGTCCTTGAAAGTCGGCTCGTCGCTCGTCATCGTGACCGCCCCTTGAACGCCCTTGCCAAGAAAGACTTTAAGGAGTACCGTGGGGTTCTCGCTTTTCGTGGCCGGTGAGGAACTTCTTGTACTACAAGCCCTCTGGCTCATGATCCCCGCTTACGTTGCGAACATGGTGCCCACCGTGGCCGGCGGGGGGCCCCCCCTCGACGGCGGTAGGAGCTGGACCGATGGGCGGCGCCTCCTTGGGGATGGAAAGACCTGGCGGGGCCTTGCCATAGGCGTCCTGGCGGGAACACTCACAGGCATCGTGATGCACTTCCTCGCGCCGGCGTTTCCGGGATCTTGGGGGCTTTCCAACCTTGGATCCGAACCCGTCTACATCCTCGTGGCCATGCTTCTTTCGACGGGCGCTTTGTTCGGCGATTCCGTGAAGTCCTTCGTGAAGCGTCGCCTCAACATCAACCGAGGGGCGATGTGGTTCGGACCCGATCAACTCGATTTCGTCTTCGGTGCATTGGTCTTCCTTTACGTTGGAAGCGAGGCGATGCTCTTTGCGGGAGCCCTGGATTTCAATTGGGTGAATAGCAACCTGTCCCTAGTCGGAGTCGTCGCCGTTCTCATACTCACCCCCATGTTCCACCTAGCAACCAATGCTCTGGGGCACAAACTCGGCTGGAAGGAGGTGCCGTGGTGATTCAGGCCCTGTCCGCTTGGAGTGCGCTCGACCGGCGCCCGACATCAAGATGCGAGCCGGGGTTTTTTGGTGCAACTTTTTTGTGCTTTGCTCAAAAAAGGTGCTTGTCAAAGGAGGTGCCGTGGTAATGGCGGACATCAAATCGCTTCTTGTCAAATGCGGGGCCGTCAAGTTCGGGAAATTCACGTTGACCTCGGGCAAGCAAAGTGAGTATTACATCGACGTCAAGTTCGCGACAAGCGACCCGGAGATACTCCACGAGATCGGGGTAGAGATCGCTGGCGAGGCGCACGGTTTCGATTACGTCGCGGGGATGGAACTCGGCGCCGTGCCGATAGTAACGGCCGTGTCCCTTGCCACCGGGCTTCCATCGCTCATAATCAGGAAGAAGGCGAAGGAGCACGGCACCGGAAGCCGCATCGAGGGGCCTTTCTCGCCGGGAAAGAAGGTCCTCCTGGTGGAGGACGTGACGACCACTGGCGGGTCGACGCTTGAGGCTGCAAACGTCCTACGGGGCGCTGGCCTCGAGGTCTCAAGATGCGTCGTCGTGGTCGACCGTGAAAGCGGCGCGGTCGCCAACCTCTCCAAGGAGGGAGTCGAATTGTCAGCATTGGTCCGCGTGAGTGAACTTCTGGAGGCGCGCAAATGAAGGTCCTGCTTCTAGGTGCGGGTGGTAGGGAACACGCGATGGCCGCAGCCCTTGTGCGCTCAGGCGCCGACCTCGTCGCCATCGGGAAGAACCGGAACCCGGGGATCGTCCGGATAGCCGAAACGTTCCACCAAGGCGAGGAGAGCGACGCGAAACTCGTCGTGGAGGTCGCGCAGCGAAACCACGTGGGTCTTGCCGTCGCCGGTCCCGAGGCCCCTCTTGCGTCGGGTGTCACGGACGCCTTGGAAGATGCCGGCATACGGGTCGCCTCGCCGAGCAAGGCCGCGGCCGAGATCGAGACCGACAAGGGATTCTGTCGTCGTCTCCTTGAAAAACACGGTGTCCCGGGTGCGGTGAGGTTCCGCGAGTTCGTGAATGCGGACGGGCTTGCCGATTTCATTGGCGCCCTCGGCGCGGTCGCCGTGAAGCCCATCGGTCTCACCGGGGGCAAGGGCGTGAGGGTGAGCGGGGACCATTTCCAGTCGACGGACGAGGCGACGGCGTACGCGAAGGAGGTCCTCGACCAGAGGATCGGTGGGGCGCGGGTCGTCGTCGAGGAGAAGCTCGAAGGCGAGGAGTTCACGCTCATGGCGCTCACGGATGGAAAGACCGTCGCGCCGTATCCTGCCGTACAGGACCACAAGCGCGCCTACGAGGGCGACAAGGGGCCTAACACCGGCGGGATGGGATCGTACTCCGACGTGAACGGGCTCCTGCCTTTCATGACGCGCACGGAATACGAGGAGTCGCTCGAGACATTGAGGCTCATCGTGGCGGCGCTACGCGACGAAGGACGCACCTACAAGGGCGCAATATACGGGCAGTTCATGCTGACTCGCGACGGCCCCAAGGTCATCGAAGTGAACGCGCGCTTCGGCGACCCCGAGGCGATGAATGTCCTGACCGTGATGCGAGGAAGCTACCTGGAGGCGCTCGAGGCCGTCGCCCACGGTTCGCTCACGACCAGGCACGTGGGGCATGCGCCCCTTGCCACGGTCTGCAAGTACCTCGTCCCGAAGGGGTACGGGGAGAAGGTCACGTCCGGCACGGAGATACGTGTCGACGAGGCGGCCGTGCGTTCCACCCGGTCACATCTCTACTACGCCGCCGTGAACGAGGCGGGCGGCAAGGTGTTCACGACGACGTCGCGTGCAGTAGGCATGGTCGGCTTCGGGGATTCCATCGAGGAGGCCGACATGCGGTGCGAGGCGGGGCTGCAATGCGTCGTCGGCGAGGGGTTGTGGCGAAGGCGCGACATCGGGACGACGAGCCTCGTCGACAGGCGCGTGGCACACATGAGGGAATTAAGGGGCGTGGCCCGCATTTGATCGCCGAGGAGCGAGGGGCCGGACTTCTTCCCATGGATCTGCAGTTTGAGCCGGAGAAAGGGCCACGGGTGGGGGCATAGGTGCCGGAGAACGTCTTCGTCTACTTCATCGGCACGGCCGGCTCCGGCAAATCCCGATTGACGCACGCGGCGAGCCGCTACATGACGGAACACGCGCTCGACGGCATCACGGTCAACCTCGACCCGGGCGCCGAGTCGCTTCCGTACGAGCCCGATGTCGACATCCGGGATTGGATCCGTCTTTCCGACGTGATGGACGAGTATGGCTTGGGTCCGAACGGCGCCCAGGTGGTCGCCGCCGACCTGTTGGTGGCGCAGGCGGGCGACGTGTTGAAGACGATCGAGACTTTCAAGAGCGATTACGTGTTCGTCGACACTCCGGGCCAGACGGAGCTCTTCGTCTTTCGCGAAGCGGGGAAGTTCATCGTCGAGAACTTCTCGCCGGGCAACAGCATGATCGCGTTCGTCATCGATCCGTTCCTTGGAAAGACGGCGGGCGGTTTCGTCTCCCAATTGATGCTTGCGGCCACGACGCAGTTCCGTTTCCAGGTCCCGATGATCAACATCCTCTCGAAGCTCGATCTCTTGGAAGAGGGTGAATTGGAGCGCCTCCAAGGGTGGGCGGACAATCCCGATCTCCTCTACGACGCCGTTTCCGACGAGCGCAGCACCGGGATGTACTCGGTCCTCAACACGGACGTCTTGCGTGTGCTCCAGACCCATGGGACGTATTCGAAGCTCACACCCGTGTCGAGCGAGACCTTCGATGGCCTCGACGACCTCTATTCGCAGGTCCAGTCTGCCTTCGACTCATCGGACGACCTCGTCCCGCGCTGAAAGCACCAAAGCGATGCGAAGCCCGGCGTGGATGAACGGCGTCCTTTTCCGGTGGACCCTCGGGCGTCTCGTAGATCCGTGGTCGCTATCGCAAACCAAGGTCGTTTCCTGTGCAGCGACTCCAATGCGGGAGCACCTTGCCTCGCTTTTGACAACGGCTGGGCAGACATGTCCGATATGGGACGCAAGTGTATTCCTTCCGGCCACAATTGGTGACGAGACAGAGATGCGCGACCTTATCTCGATGGCCGACGCGAAGGGCAGCCTTGACGACATCCTTTCGGCCGCCGCCGCCTACAAGGCCGATCCCAAGGCCGTCTCCGACCGGCGCCCGCTTGCGGGAAAGGCCGTCGCACTCATTTTCGAAAAGACCAGCACCAGGACGCGCGTGAGCTTCGAGCGCGGCGTCTCGCTCCTCGGTGCCCAACCGATCGTCCTCAACAAGGCCGACACGCAGTTCGGCCGCGGCGAATCGATAGCTGACACGGCGCGCGTCCTTTCGAGGTACTGCGACGCTTTGGTCTACCGGACGTTCGAACACTCGAACGTGGAAGAACTCGCGGCGCACGCGGGCGTCCCCGTGATCAACAGCCTCTCCAACCGCGAGCACCCCTGCCAGGTGCTGGCCGATCTCCTCACGATCAAGGAGAAGAAGGGGAGACTCAAGGGGTTGAGGTTCGCCTACGTGGGCGACGGCAACAACATGTGCAACTCCTACCTTCTGGGCGGCGCTTTGGCGGGGATGCATGTGACGGTTGCAGCGCCTGACGGTTACACCGCGGACCCGGAGGTGGCGGCCCTTGCCTGTGAGCTAGCATCCGCGGCCGGTGGTTCCATCACGGAGACCCACGACCCGAAGGAGGCCGTCGAGGATGTGGACGTCGTTGCGACGGACACGTGGGTCTCGATGGGCGACGAGGGGGAGAAGGAGGAGCGGATCGCCGCGTTCAAGGGTTACACGGTGGATTCGGATCTCATGGGTCTTGCCGACAAGGAAGCGATCTTCCTTCACTGCATGCCCGCCTACTACGGTTACGAGGTGAGCGAGGAGGTCGCCTATGGCCCGCAGAGCGTCATGTTCGACGAGGCCGAGAACCGATTGTGGGCGCAGATGGCCGTCATGACGCACCTTCTGGGCGTCGATAGGCAAAGGCCATTGGCCCAGCCCGTCAAGAAGAAGGCCCCTGTCAAGGCGTAAGGCCGCCGTCGAGCCCCATCCCGAACGCACCGCGTCCGAAGCCGTGGATGAGGGACGCGGCAAGGACTCTGTCTTGGCCAGGCGCAGAGTGGGACATCCACCGGCGCGTCATTCGGTGGGTGCCTGGCCCTTCCTGACTTTTTCGACCTTCGACTCTTTCGATTCCGCGGTCACGATGGCACGATTGGCGGCGATGGTGAGTTTCTCCATCCCGACGTCGGCTGCCACCGCCGCCGGGAACGTTACCTTCACCTCGACGCGCTTGCCATCGACCCTGAAGTGGGCCTCTATCGTGACCGGGCCTCCGAACTCCTTCAATTTCTCGTCAGCCATGGGAAACGGACCTTGAAGCGACGGGAGCCTATTTAGGCGAATCGACGGACGCCCACGTGCCACCATCCTTAAATCGGGCCCCGCCGACTTCGGGGCGTGGACCTCGGCGCCGCGTCGCTCATCTTCGTGGCGAGTTACCTCCTGATGACGGTTCCCCGTTGGCCGCGTATCGGCGTGCGAGTGGACAGGCACCTCGTCGCGATCGTCGGCGGTCTGGCGATGGTGGCATCCGGCGTCCTTACGCCCGCCATGGCGGTGGCCGCTGTGGACGTCGACGTCCTCGTCCTGCTTTTCGGCATGATGGCGCTCGTCGCCGGCCTCGAGGTCGCCGGTTTCTTCCACGTCGTTGCCGCGAGGCTCGCTTCGAAGGCGACTAGCCAGGAGGCGCTGCTGATGTACACGTGCTTCGTGACGGCGGCCCTCTCGGCGCTCGTCCTCAACGACGCCGTGGCCCTGCTTTTGACGCCCGTCCTTATCACGGCATGCCGTCGTATGGGCGTGGCGGCGATGCCGTATCTAGCGGCGGAGGTCATCTCGGCGAACGTCGGGAGTGTGGCGACCGAGGTGGGAAACCCGCAGAACGCATTCATCGCCGCCAGGAGCGGGATCTCGTTCTTCGATTTCAGTCTCCGGCTCGTGCCCGTTGCAGTCGTATGTCTCGTCATCGCCTTCCTCATGCTACGGTGGGCATTTCGAAGGGACTTGGCGGCGAAGCCGAGACCGGCGGGCACGACGGACCACGGATCGAACCCGCCGGTTGACCGGCGGTTGTTGGCGTTCGCCGTCGGCACGGCGGCGCTCACCGTCCTGGGTTTTCTCGCATCCCCCTGGCTTCGCCTGCCCCTGCATCTCGTCGCACTCGCCGGGGGGAGCGTCATCGTCTTGGGGATCGCCGCCTTTCGAGGATCCCCTCTGCGCGTCTTACGCCAGGTAGACTACCACGTGCTCGTCTTCTTCGTCGGCCTCTTCCTCATCATCCAAGGCGCCTCCGTCGGGGGCCTACTCGACGCTATCGGCCCGTATCTTGCTCTTCCCGGCGGCTTCGCGTCGTACGGCCTCGCGCTTTGGAGCGCGATACTTTCCAACGTGGTGAGCAACGTCCCCGCCGTGATCCTTCTAGTTCCATCGGCCGCGGCCGAAGGGACCCCTTCCGCTTGGTTGGTCCTTGCCGCGACATCGACTTTGGCCGGGAACGCTACGATCCTTGGCGCCGCGGCCAACGTCATCGTGGCCGAGACCGCGCGCGCATTCGGCGAGGAGTTCTCGGTCTGGCGCTTCATCCGGGTCGGCTTCCCGATCGCCATCGTGACGGTCATCGTGGCGGTCTTGATGCTCCAGGCAATGGGCTAGAAAAGCGGCGCAAGCCGACGAACCGCGTGGACCGACGGCATCGCGCATTCCCGGGCACAAAGCTACGTGGATACCGTGACTTCCCGGGGGTGGACGAGACGCGAAAAATCGGAAAGGGCCCCCTGTCATCCCGTGGGCGGCTCCGCGCGCGGGAGACTTGCGAGTTCCGTGGCAATGGTCTGGCTTATGGCGACGAAGCAAAGAAGCGCGATGAAATGGGCCAACGTGTCGATCGCATTGAGGTCGAGCGCGTTCGTGATGGTGAGTATCCCTTGTGCCCCGGCCATCACCATGAAAGCCCCGGCGAGGCGGTTTGCGTGGACCTCATCGCCGGTCTGTAGCCAGCGCTTGGAGGCGGCGGAGGCGACGAAGAGCGAGAGGGCCAGGATGAGAAGCCCAGCGTTGAAGGCATCGATCCTGAACTGGAGGCTCACCGCGAAGGAAAGGACGGCCCCGAGGGAACTGACTAGAAAACCGATGGGGAAGAGCCTCGCTGGCTTGGCTTCGTCTTCCCGAAACAGCGGAGCCGCGGCGAGGGCCACCCCGAGGGCGAACATGATGCGCCCGATGGTGAAGAGGTTGACACCGAATTGGGTGATGTTCGTGATCGTGAGAAACGCGTAGGACGCGGCCCCAAGTCCAAGGCTCAAGGGCAGGAGCCGCCGTGTCGCCATCGCGTCGAAATGCCGTAAACACCTTATCAACTTGGCGCGCCCCCGCACGCGCAGGCAAGCGCCTCGTCCTCAGGCCTTGTGCAGCTTCACGCCGGAGAGCGAAAAGTGCGCAAGAAGGCTCTCAAGTTGGATGCGTTCGTTCGAGCCCTCGACCATCCTGAACTCGATCTCGCCGATCCGGTCTATGAGGCGCACCTTGATCTCGTCGGCAAGCGGCAGGTCGAAGACCGACCTGTGGATCTGCCGGATCACGTCCTCGCCCGAGAGACCATAGGTGATGAGGAGGTCGTCGAGCCGCGTCCGGGCGCTCGTGAAGTTCCCCCCCAAAGCATCTGTCATCATGGCCTTCACGTCCTCGGGCCGCGCGGTCGCAGACGTCTGGTAGACCGTGTCCTCGGTGACGCCCTTGCCAAGGGACGCCGCCGCCTGGAGGGTGTTTATCGCCTTTCTCATGTCGCCGCCGCTCACGTAGATCAAGGCGTCAAGGCCGTCCTTGGTCACGTCGG
This sequence comes from Euryarchaeota archaeon, assembly GCA_016207515.1. Classification (NCBI taxonomy): domain Archaea; kingdom Methanobacteriati; phylum Methanobacteriota; species Methanobacteriota archaeon. Next base: position 176,555 of record JACQPN010000015.1, read on the forward strand.
CTTTCTCGTCGCGGGCGACCCGCCGGATGACCTTTGTGACGTCCTCCTTCTTGAGAGGCCGGAACCGGAAGACGGCGCAGCGGGACTGGATCGGGTCGATGATGCGGCTTGAGTAGTTGCAGGACAGGACGAAACGGCACGTGGCGGCGAAGCGCTCCATCGTCCGGCGTAGCGCCGCCTGCGCCTCCGACGTGAGGTTGTCCGCCTCGTCGAGGAAGATTATCTTGAACTGGGCGTTCCCGATGGGAGCCGTCCGCGCGAATTCCTTGATCTTGCCCCGGACGACCTCTATCCCGCGCTCGTCCGACGCGTTCAGTTCCTGGAAGTTCTGGCGCCACGATTCCCCGTAAAGCTCCCTTGCGAGCGCGATGGCGCAAGTCGTCTTCCCGGTCCCCGCCGGACCCGCGAAAAGCAGGTGGGGGAGGTTGCCGGTCTTCACGTACGAGGAGAGGCGCGAAGTGATGTCTTCCTGCCCGGCGACGTCCTTCAAGCCTGACGGGCGATACTTTTCAACCCAGATCTCTTCCAACGGGCTCCTCCGCGTGAAATGATGCATGCCGGTTAAGAGGGTTTCGCGTGCCCCGCCGGGGCGTCCCGGGGACGCCAGGGCGAAATGGGCAAGCCTAAATCTCACCACCCCACTTCCCACATCCATGGTCACGGGCCCGGAGATCGTGGAGATGCTTGCGTTCTACCGCGGTTACGAGGCGGAACTCCGGACCCTCGCGATCTACACGGTGGCCATCGCCGCCTACGCGCTCGTCGTATACGGGTTCTACCAGTACATCTCGCGGCGGAACATCCTCGGCACGCACGACTCCCCCAAGGCCCCGGGTCTCGGCGCGGCCTTCGTGAGGCTCCTCCGGTACATTTTCCTTTTCCCGCTCTTCTCCTTCGGCTATTTCCTGGTCCTTTCGGCCGCGCTGTTCTTCCTCGCCAAGAGCCAGGACGTGCCCCAACTTCTCCTCATTTCGATGACCGTGGTCGCGGGAGTGCGCGCGTCCGCCTACATCAGCGAGAACGCCGCGGTGGACCTCGCCAAGACGATCCCTCTTGGACTTCTCGCAGTGCTCCTCATAGACCCCGGCTACGCTTCCCTGGACGTGACGCTTGCACGTTTCAACGAGGTGACGGGACAATTGGACCTCGTCCTTCGCTACTTCATAGCGGTGGTGCTTCTTGAATTCGGCCTCAAGCTCTTCTACACGATCGCCAAGCACATCAACCCGATGAGGGAACCGCAAGTGGACGACTCATCGTTGGGCGCGGACGTCGAATCCGACCCGTAGGGCGAGCCACGGGTCCACGTTCTCACCGCGCGCCCCTCGAGGGTCGTCGCGACTCGCCCAAAGCACCGGACGCTTCAAGGAAAGCCTGCTGCACAACGGATTGACCCGACCGGCATGCGCCCGGACGTCACCTTGGCCTGAGGTGGCCCCATTTCTCCATGGCGCTTGCGAGTTCCCGATTGCGTTTCGAAGCACTCGCAAGGCTTTCTCCGTCAAGCCCCGCATCTATCGCCTGCCGAAGCGCCATCGCCCCGGCACGTGCCCCCTGCGGGTGGCCCAAGACGCCTCCGCCGACCTGGATCACGACATCGGGGCCGAAGGTCTTCATGATCTCCGGGACGAGTCCCGGGTGAAGCCCGCCGGAGGCGACGGGAAACGCCGGCCTGACACCGGCCCAATCCTGGGCCAGTAGGAACCCCTTCGGTCGCACCCGTTTTTCGCGTAACGTCGCGACCGCCGCCTCGACCTCTTCGCGCGGACTTTCAAGTTTCCCGATTATTGTCCCCGTGTGCAGCTGGTCGACGCCGACGAGGCGCATGAACTTCGCAAGGGCGGCCATTGTCATCCCATGGCGCAGGTTCTTCGTGAACATCGCATGCATCGCCCGGTGGGCGTGGAGCGCGAGGCCGAGCCTCTCGCATTCGTCCCTTAACGTCATGAGGGCCGCGGGGCCCACGGTGACGACATCCACCATCGCGTATTCCCACCCTAGCCTCGATAGCACCCTTGCCCGCCGGATCATCTCGTTGGTCTCGGCGGTCACGTTGATGAGGGCGCTTTTCACGTCGCCCGTCTCGCGTTCGGCGCGTGCCTTCGCCTTGGTTAGCAGTTCCACCCGCTTTTGGAAGCGGTTGAATGATTGGTCCGTGAGGTTCTCGTCGTCCTTGATGAGGTCGACGCCGCCGAGCCACAATTCCCGTCCTATCGCCGCGTGTTCGACCGCCGAATAGCCTAATTTTGGTTTCGGGACGGTGGCTGTGATCGGCCGATCTTTGTTCTTGAGGACCCTCCGGAGGCCTCGTATCCCGAATTGTGGACCGTGAAAATCGCGCAAGTACCAGGCGGGAAGCGTCACGTCGAGCAAACGCAGGTTCTTGACCGCCTTCATCCCGAAGATGTTTCCCGCGATCCCGGAGAGAAGTTGGGGGAGGTTTCCAGGTTCCCACAGGCCGCGCGGATAGGCGACGAGCGCGCGTGTGTCGTCGAAATCGAACGCGCGGGCCTTGAGTACTCCCAAGCGCGGCGGAAGCCTCGAAAGCGTCGTCCACGTTCCCACCGAGCTTTCTGATGCAATGCGCCCGACCGCTTCCGCGGCGGAGATCGAGCGCCCGGCATCGAACCGGAAATGCACCACTATGTCGTCGCGGGCGGGGCGATAGCCTGTGTCGATGAATTCGTGGTACCAATCCTTCGCGGGCAAGGCACGGTGCTCCTTCTACCAGGCAGGCGTGCCGCGTAAATCAAGGTAGCGGCAGAGAGACGGCGTGACCAGGTCGTAGAACGCCCTAGCGGCCATCATCCCGTTTTCCACTTTGGTTCCCGCTTCTCGGCGAAGGCCCGCCTCGCTTCCTTGTTGTCCTCCGAATCGCGAAGCGGGTCGGCCAGAGCCTGTTCGAGCCTGAGTCCCTCATCGAGTGTCTTGCCGAAGCCTTGGAGCACCGCCTCGCGGGCCGCCCGGACCGCGGCCGGTGAACGGCTGGCGATCGTGTCGGCAAGGGCAAGCGCGCCCGGCATGAGAGCCCGCCGAGGCACCACGCGGCTAACGAGGCCAATCTCAAATGCGCGTTTCGCGTCAATCGCGTCTCCCGATAGGATCATTTCGAGGGCGACACCTACGTTCACGGTGCGGGGAAGGCGTTGGGTGCCTCCCTGTCCCGGGATTATCCCCCACTTGGTCTCCGGGAACGCGAATGTCGCGTTCTCCGCGGCCAACCGGATGTCGCATGCCAAGGCCAACTCCAATCCGCCCCCGAGGCAATGACCATTGATGGCGGCGATCACGGGTTTGCCGACGTCGAGGTTACGGGTTATCCCGCCGAGGCCCGGTTCGCGGTTCCAGACTTCGACGCGGTCCTTGGCCGGCACCCTCGAATACCATTCGCCCATCCTCTTGAGGTCGGCTCCGGCGCAGAACGCCTTGTCGCCTGCGCCCGTGAGGACGGCACATCGCAGCGAGGGATCGTCGCGGTACTTCTTCCACGCCGCGACGAGCAGGTCGTTCGTTTCCGGGTCGATGGCGTTCATCGATTCGGACCGGTTCAACGTGATGAGCGCCACGTGTCCCTTCGCCTCGAAATCGACGGCCATCGGGCGGGAATCGCGCGCCCGGTAGATGAAATCGACCGGCGTTGGTTCCCAAAGGGCGGTCTCGAAGAGCATCCGACCTTCCCGGCGTGGACACCTTCATGCCAAGGAGGGCACGATACATACGTGACATGGCGAACGTGAGGGTATTCGATTCGATGACGCCGCCGGGTGAGCGAGTCGAGCCGCTGGGTAAGGCGGTCGAGATGTGGCGCGCAGGAGGGGCCGGGAAACTGACGTGCACTGCGTGCGCCCGCTACTGCACCCTCTCCGAGGGCCAGACCGGGTTGTGCGGCGTGAGGCAAGTGGTCGATGGCAAGCTCCGCCTCAACGTCTACGGGCGGGTGATCACGGGTCGCGTGGACCCAATCGAGAAGAAACCGGTCCAACACTACATGCCCGGGACGCGTATTTTCAGCGTCGCGACGACGGGCTGCAATTGGCTCTGCCAATTCTGCCAGAACTTCGAGATAAGTCAACGGCGGATGGTGGCGGGGGAGGAGTTGGGCCCGAAGGAGGTCGTCGACATGGCGATCGAGAGTCGCTCCCACGGCATCGCATACACATACAACCAGCCGAGCATCTTCATGGAGTTCGCTCGCGACATCGGGCTTGAGGGGCGTAGACGCGGCCTGTTCAACATCTTCGTCTCCAACGGTTACGACACCCCAGAGGGCGTCAATGAGATGAAGAAGTTCCTCGACTGCATCACGGTCGATTTCAAGGGGAACGGCGAGGCGGGATTCGTCCGCAAGTACATCGGTGTCCCTTCGCCAGAACCCATTTTCGAGACACTCCATCGACTCCGGAGCGAGACGAAGATACACGTCGAGATTACCGACCTTGTCGTCCCCGAAGTAGGTGACGACCTTGACGCTTGTCGCGATCTTTGCAAGCGCGTGTACGATGAATTCGGCGAGTTGATGCCGATCCATTTCCTGCGGTGGCACCCCGATCACAAGATGATGGACCTGCCGCTCACGCCGATCAAAACCCTTGAAAAGCACTACGTGGTCGCGAAGGACGTCGGCCTGAAGTACGTGTACATCGGCAACACGCACGGCCACCCGCTCGAAGACACGTACTGTCATGGGTGCGGGAAGGTGGTGATCGACAGGTTCGGGTTCGAGATCCGGTCCTGGCAACTCGACACTCGTGGTCGGGACAATTCCTGCAGACACTGCGGCACGAAGGTGCCCATCGTAGGGCGGCTCGATCCGGCATTCGAGGAGGAACGGTTCTTCGGGGTCGTCTGACCTCCACTGCAGGGTTTCGCCCCATTCGAGGCGTATTCCGTTGAAATCCTGAAATATCGAGCCGCGTCTTTTGGCCCGTGGGCCGCTATACGATCCGCCGGGCGACGCTGAAGGACCTTGAAACACTCGTCGCACAGCGTCGCGGCATGTTCCACGACATGGGCGATTACTCGAAGCGCGAACTCGACGAGGCCGACCCCGTCTATCGCCGGTGGGCCGCGTCCCGGATGAAGCGCGGGAAATTGGTCGCATTCATCGCGGAGACGGCCGATGGGGCGGCGGTGGGAGGCGGCTGCGTTTGGCTGCAGGAACGCCAGCCTCGTCCGGGATGGCCGGGCGGGACTATTCCCTACCTTCTCTCGATGTACACCGAACCCGACCACCGCCGCAAAGCGTTGGCCTCTCGCATCGTGAAAGGAGCGATCACGTGGTGCAAGGAGAACGGGTACCGACGCTTGACGCTCCACGCCTCGAAACAGGGCCGCGGCGTCTACGCGGGCCTAGGGTTCGTCGACGGGTCCGAGATGAGGCTGGAGTGGGGACGGAAGAAGCGCCCACGCAAAGTCTCGAAGCGACGCCGAAAACGATAAGGGATCAAGGCAACCCCGAGGCCCACTTGGCGCTTTCGCTCAATAAGCGGAGTGGGTCCGTCCGTACTTACGGATGACGCCCTGCGGCCGTCATCTGGAGTACGTCCGGGCCCACGCTCCGCTAGGGCTATTCATGGGTCTGTCCGTATTCTGCGCGGATTCGCTCCGCTCATCCGCTGGAATCCGAACTTCCCCCCCATCCTCGCCTTGGCTGCGCTCAGGCATCGGAGTGGGTCTGTCCGAACTTGCCGCGATTCTAAGGAGGAAGATGCGACGACGGACCCCCCTATTGAGGGGGGAGTGAAGCAAGGGAATTAGAGCACGAAGCCCGTTTTTTGGGTGGGGCCATAAGCGGCCCCCTCAATTTTTCCCAATGGTCATGTTGTGGGGACCAAGTCAGTCCAAAAGCCCAACGGCCTCGACGGGAGGGGATTTCGAGTGAATCCCCGGTGACGACTGCCGTGAATATTCTACGTCTTGTGCCACTTGGCTTCGTTGCCATGACGTGTCTTTAGTGTATCCAAAAACTCGTGTCGTTCAACGTCATCGAGGTCAATGAAATGCCACAGTTGAAGCATGCCAGTTGCGGCATCGCAAGGCGCTGCGAAGAGAATCTGGAGATAGTCCGTCATGTCTAGTTTGTGGTCTGCCGAATGGGTGGACCGATGATGCTCGATCAATCTTTCGGCCAGGAAAAGGACCGACGCCGCCGTGAAGTCCTGCCATCCGGCTTGCGGTTCGTTCCCACATTCGAACGCGTATTCTGTGTGCCATTCCTTTCCGTCGGCAGACGACTTCAAGCGGAAAACACGGTATGTTCCTTTTGGCATCGTCCAGCAAGCGACAGCGTTGCTTAATTTGTTTGCCCTCAGGTTAACGTCAAGGAGGGCCGAAGGACGTGCATTCGGGGTTCGTGCACCACGGTGCGAAGGGCAGAGTTCCTTGGTAACTGTCACCACCCGGCCCGATGGTCAAGAACGGCAACGAGAGCGTGGGTCCCGCCGTAGAATTCCACCAGTTGTAGCCAGCGGTGCTCATATCGGGCGGGCCTAGCGGCCCCCTCAAACCTACGGGCGGCGAAACAAGCCGGAGACCGGCGCAATTCCCAGCGAACGTATTTCCTGTAACGTTGATTACAGCTATCCCGATGGATGGCCGAGCGAGCGTTAAAGCGAAGCTGCATCCGTTCCCCGATTCGTAGCCATTCCTCACGAAACGGTTGGCGACCACGGTGACATCTCGGACCGCACCCACAACAGACCCGGCGTACCCGCCCTCGACCATGTTTCCCCTTAGCGCAACGAGGCAGGGATAGTTTACGCCATCCACATCATCAAACGCCCGCAACGACCCCCCCACGATACTGTTCTCGATTAGGAAAGTGGCGGAATCGTTTTCGTTTTGACAGCCGCGGGTCTGGAATTGCACGACATCAACGCTGCCTATGGTGGAATTATCGATGTGGACACCCGCGGCGCAACGCGAAAATGCGCCGCCCAGGTCGATGTGGGATGCCACGAACGAAGCGTTGTCAAACTCCACGTACCCTAGGGAGGAGTTCCTGACAAGGACACTGGCAGCGTCCACATAGAGGGCGGGGACCCCCGATGAGGCTATGCCCAGCAATGGTACGTCTTCGGTCGAGTTGGAGACGACAATTCCTCGGTTGCCGAGCGAAATATTCGAAATGGTGAAATGTCTGGAGACGTTCGTGATGGTCAAGGCGCCAGATCCAAATGTCTGGTCCCCAAGCGGAGTGGTACATCGTCCAGCCAGCTGCTTCGGGGTGAAGGCAACATTCGACATGTCCCACCCATCGATTTCGTATGGTGCCCCAAGAGACCCGTCGGCGGTGTCGCAATTTGTGACGCCCGTATCAACCCAGCCGCCGGCACCGTCAGGAATGCAGAACCCGCTGTCCCCTTCGATAAGTATTGGGCCACGTTGCGGGAGTACGGAAGCGGCGGTGGGAGTCCATCCAACGAGGGATAAGCTGACGACTAGAACCGCACCGACCGCCCGTGAGAGTCTGGGACCATGCAAGCGCTGGAGTCTCCCGAGCTTCTTCGAGAGTCTATCGCTTAAATAAGGTTTCCTTGTCACGATAGTTCCCATTGACGCGTTGGCCGCCGCGCTCCAGTTCCGTCAAGGGTGGCTTCCTTCTGTCCGCTCATGCGAAAATCTCCCCAGATACCCGTTTGGCAACTAAACGTCTCATATCGCGCCTACGTGCGTCTGGCGTCATTCCCGCACGACCGTGCCGACCTGACGTAGGCCGTCGAACCTCGGCGGAAGCGAAATCGAAGCGGGACCGATTCGTCGGGGGACGGGACCTTGACCCATTTCCTGGCGCCAGAGCGTCTCTTGTAAGCGCCGGCCCAAAAGTGCCCAGAATCGCCATTTGAAAAGTGCCCAGTCCCATATTACGTTTTCCTGTCACCCGGCGCGCCGGGAATCATGATTCCGGCCCGCCTCTTCTGCTTCAATCGGTAGCTGTCTCCCTTGA